>DMZT01000496.1 GCA_003484865.1 Stenotrophomonas sp. | reverse complement strand
ACAGGTAGATCACCGGCGTGGTGAACAGGGTCAGCACCTGGCTGACGATCAGCCCACCGACCATCACCAGGCCCAGCGGCTGGCGCAGCTCCGCGCCCGAGCCACTGGCGAACATCAGCGGGATCGCGCCGAACAGCGCGGCCAGCGTGGTCATCAGGATCGGGCGGAAGCGCAGCAATGCGGCCTGATGGATCGCCTGACGCGGCGCCATGCCGTGCTCGCGCTCGGCCTCCAGCGCGAAGTCGATCATCATGATCGCGTTCTTCTTGACCAGCCCGATCAGCAGCACGATGCCGATCACCGCGATCAGGTCCAGGCTGCGCCCGCTGACCAGCAACGCCAGCAACGCACCCACGGTGGCCGAGGGCAGGGTGGAGAGGATGGTGATCGGATGGATGAAGCTCTCATAGAGCACGCCCAGCACCAGGTACATCACCACCACCGCCGCCAGCACCAGCCACAACGTGCTCGACAGCGAGGCGCGGAACGCATCGGCCGCCCCCTGCAGGCGCAGTTCGACGCTGGCCGGCAGGCCGATCGCGGCGCGGGCGCCTTCGATGGCCTCCACCGCTTCGCCCAGCGATGCCTCCGGGGCGAGGTTGAAGGAGAACGTCACCGCCGGGAACTGGCCGACATGGTTGATCAGCAGCTGCGCGGGGCGCTGTTCGATCCGTGCGATGCCGCCCAGCGGCACCTGCCGTCCGTCCGGACCGGTGACGTGCAGGCGTGCGATCGCATCCGGGCCGAAGGCCACGTCCGGGCGCGCTTCCAGCACCACGCGGTACTGGTTGGCCTGGGTGAAGATGGTCGAGATCTGGCGCTGCCCGAACGCGTCGTACAGCGCATCGGCGATGGTCTCCACGCTGATCCCCAGGCGCGCGGCGGCGACCCGGTCGATCACCACGTGTGCCTGCAGCCCTTGGTTCTGCAGATCGCTGGCGACGTCGGCCAGTGCCGGTGCCTGCTGCAGATGCTCGAGCAGGCGCGGCGTCCACGTCTCCAGCTGCGCGATATCCGGGCTGGTCAGGGTGAACTGGTACTGGGTCCGGCTGATCCGGTCTTCGATGCCCAGCTCCTGCACCGGCTGCAGGTACAGCCTGATGCCCGGGACATGCGCCACGCGCTGCTGCAGCCGCGCGATGATCGCCTGCGCATCGGCAGCGCGCTGTGCGTGCGGTTTCAATTCGATCAGCAGGCGCCCGCTGTTGAGCGTGGCGTTGTTGCCGTCCACGCCGATGAACGAGGACAGGCTGGCCACGTCCTCATCCTCCAGCAACGCCGCCGACAACGCCTGCTGGCGCTGCGCCATCGCCTGGAAGGAGATCGACTGTGGCGCCTCGCTGATGCCCTGGATCAGCCCGGCATCCTGCACCGGGAAGAAGCCTTTGGGCACCCACACGTACAGCAGTGCCGTCAGTACGAGGGTGGCGACGGTGGCGGCCAGCATCAGCGGCTGGCGCTGCAGCACCCAGTGCAGCTGGCGATCGTAGACCGCCACGACGCGATCGAACGGGTCACCCTGCTGCGCCGATTCCTGCCCATCCGCATCGCGGCGGGTGGCATGACCGGCCTTGAGCAGGCGCGCGCACATCATCGGCGTCAGCGTCAGCGAGACCAGCAGCGAGATGCCGATCGCCACCGCCAGGGTGATCGCGAATTCGTGGAACAGCTTGCCGACCACGTCGGCCATGAACAGCAGCGGGATCAGCACCGCGATCAGCGACAGGGTCAGCGAGATCAGGGTGAAGCCGATCTGCCGGGCGCCCTTCAGCGCTGCCTGCATCGGCGTGGCACCGCGCTCCAGATGACGGGCGATGTTCTCCAGCATCACGATCGCATCGTCCACCACGAAACCGGTGGCGATGGTCAGCGCCATCAGGGTGAGATTGTTGAGCGAGAAGCCGGCCAGCAGCATCACCCCGAACGTGCCGACCAGCGACAGCGGGACCGCGATGCTGGGAATGATCGTGGCCGGGATGTTGCGCAGGAACAGGAAGGTGACCATCACCACCAGTGCGATCGCGATCAGCAGCTCGTGCTGCACGCCGCGGATCGAGGCGCGGATCGATTCGGTGCGATCGCTGAGGATGGCCACATCCACACCGGCCGGCAGCGAGGATTGCAGCTGCGGCAGCAGCGCACGCACCTGGTCGACCACGGCGATCACGTTCGCGCCGGGCTGGCGCTGGATGTTGATCAGCACCGCCGGGGTGGTGCCCGACCACGCGGCCAGCTGGCGGTTCTCGGCGCCATCTTCGATGGTGGCGACATCGCCCAGGCGCAGCGGTGCGCCGTCCTTCCAGGCCAGGATCAGGGCGCGGTACTCGGCCACCGAGCGCATCTGGTCGTTGGCATCGAGCATGATCGCGCGGGTCGGGCCGTCGAAGCTGCCCTTGGGCAGGTTGACGTTGGCCGTGCCGATCGCGGTGCGGATGCTGGCCATGCTCAGGCCGTTGGCGGCCAGCGCGGAGGGATTGACCTGGATGCGGACTGCCGGGCGCTGCCCGCCGGCCAGGCTGACCAGGCCGACGCCGGGCAGCTGCGAGATCCGCTGCGCCATGCGCGTATCGACCAGGTCGTGCACCTGCGGCAGCGACAGCCCCTGCGAGGTCACCGCCAAGGTCAGGATCGGGGTATCGGCCGGGTTGACCTTGCGGTACACCGGCGGCACCGGCAGGTCATCGGGCAGGAAGCTGTCGGCGGCGTTGATCGCGGCCTGCACTTCCTGCTCGGCCACGCCGAGCGCGACCTCCAGCGAGAACTGCAGGGTGATCACCGACGCGCCGCCGGAGCTGGTCGAGGACATCTGCTTCAACCCCGGGATCTGGCCCAGCTGCCGTTCCAGCGGCGCGGTGACCGCGCTGGTAGTGACATCCGGGCTGGCGCCGGGATACAGCGTGGTGATCTGGATGATCGGGTAATCGACCTGCGGCAGTGCCGCGACCGGCAGCAGGCGGTAGGCCATCACGCCGGACAGCAGCAGCGCCACCATCAGCAGCGTGGTCGCGACCGGGCGCTCGATGAAGGGGCGCGAGAGGTTCATGCGCCGGTCCGCGGCGGGTCCTGCTCCACCACCTCGACCTTGGCGCCTTCGCGCAGGCCGTCGATGCCTTCCACCACCACGCGCTCGCCAGGCTTGAGGCCTTCGCGCACCGAGACGCGCTCGCCATCGGCCGGGCCGAGCACCACGGTGCGCAGCGACGAGGTGTCATCGGCCGCGATCACGTAGACGTAGCTGCCCTTGCTGCCGAACTGCACGGCCGCGTTGGGAATCACCACCGCATCGCTGCTGCTGACCTGCAGGCGCACGTTGACGAACTGGTTGGGGAACAACGACTCATCGGCGTTGGCGAACTGCGCGCGCAATTTGAGCGTGCCGGTGGCGGTATCGATGCGGTTGTCCAGGCTGGAGAGCACGCCGTCGCCGAGCGCGGTGCGCTCCTCGCGGTCCCAGGCTTCCACGGTCAACTGCGGATTGGCGCGTGCCGCAGCCACCACCGCCGGCAGGTCCGGCTCGGGCACGGTGAACAGCACGCTGATCGGGGTGGTCTGGGTGATCGTGGCCAGCGGCTCGGTATCGCCACTGCGCACCAGGTTGCCGACATCGACGTTGCGCAGGCCCATGCGCCCGGCCACCGGTGCGGTGATGCGGGTGTACTGCAGCTGCAGGCGTGCTTCATCCACCGCCGCCTGATCGGTCTGGCGGCGGCCCTGCAGCTGGCGGACCTTGCTCTGCTGATCACTCAGGTCCTGCGCGGAGACGAAGTGCTTGGTCTGCAGTTCGGCGAAGCGCTTGAGTTGGCTTTCGGCATTGTCCAGCTCGGCCAGGTTCTGCTGCTGGGTGCCCAGCGCACGCGACAGCTGCACCTGGAACGGGCGCGGATCGATCTCGGCCAGCAGCTCGCCGGCGGTGACGTGCTGACCCTCGGAGAATGCCAACCGCAGCAGTTCGCCATCCACGCGGCTGCGGATGCTCACCGTATGCAACGGGGTCACCGTGCCGAGCGCTTTCAGGCGCACCACCAGATCTTCCCGCGTCGCGGTGGCCACACGCACCGGGGTGGCGGTGCTCGCAGGCGCGGCCTCGGCGGTCGGCGCGGGCGACAATACCCGCCAGGCGATCACGGCGGCGGCCAGTACGGCCACGACCAACAGCGGTTTGAACAGACGACGGGAACGCGAGGGGAGCGGGGCAGACATGGGGCATCCTGCGCGCACGCCACACGGCGAACGCGTCCATGGTTTACCGGCCCGTGGGGGCAGGCGGGGCGAAGTGGGGTTGTCTGGCGGGGCCGCTGGTCGAATGCCGCAGCGTGGCTGGATACCGACCCGGGAGGGGCGGGGGCGTCATGGTACCTCGTGTGGATGCCTGCACTCACATGCCCTTGGTCATGGGGCGGGGCAGGGCCCGGGCGGATGGGTGCATTGCGTCATCCGACCAAGGTGGTCACGGGGCGGCGCATGCATACCGTCGGTACACGCCGCCACCCGACCAACGGTCGGGTGCTACCGGTGCATTGAACGTGTGTCAGGCCACCCGACCAACGGT
>DMZT01000495.1:1134-4238 GCA_003484865.1 Stenotrophomonas sp. | reverse complement strand
CGCTCTTCCGATCTACGCCGGCCAGCGGGCCGGCGCGTGCAGCTGCAGCGCGGCTACCGGCAGACCGACGCGCTCGATCTGGCGCCGTTGGCGCATGCCGTGCGCGAGGGCAACAGTGGCACCGCACTGGCGCTGCTGCGCGTGGGCACGCTGGCCGGTGTGCACTTCCACGAGGACCAGAGCGACCCGCTGCAGCATCATCGCGAGCACCTGCTCGGGCATTGGCGTGGCCTCGGCGAAGCCGTCGATCCCGGCGTCGCGCTGGCCAATGCCGGACGCATCCGCCTGCTCACCGCCGTGCGCGAAGGTCCGCAGGGTGCGCGCGGGCTCAACGCGCGCATCGAAGCCCTGTTGGCCGGTGTGCCGCGGCCGGGCATGGCGCCGGGCTATTTCCACGGTCGGCTGCTGCTGATCACCGAGAACAGCTACCGGCACCGCCTGTTCAACGGCGACATCGGCATCTGCCTGATCGATCGCCACGGCAGCGTCACGGCGTGGTTCCCCGGTGAGACGCCGGACCAGCCGCGCGGCTTCCATCCGGGTGCGTTGCCCGCACATGAGAGTGCGTTCGCCATGACTGTGCACAAGGCACAGGGCTCGGAGTTCGATGAGGTCTGGCTGCAGTTGCCACGGCGCGACAACCGCGTGCTCTCGCGCGAGCTGATCTACACGGGTATGACCCGCGCGCGGCAGTCGCTGCACGTGCTCGGCAGTGCGGACGTGTTGGAGGCCGCGTTGGCGCGGCATGCCAGCCGTTTGTCGGGCCTGGCGGCGCGCCTGCAGGGCGGCCAGGGGGACGCAGTGGCCGACGCCGTGGTGACGGCGCCGGCCCAGGGGCAGTTGTTCTAGCCCCGTCGCCGGTCTTACTCCGGAATCACCACGGTGCCATCGGGGAACACGATGGCGCCGTCACCGCTGACATCGAAGAAGCCCAGCTGGTGGGTGTTGGCCAGCACCTGCACCAGGCCGTGCGCGTTCTCGGCCACCTCGTCATCGAACGAGGCGTAGACCACGTGCTGGCCGATGCTGTAGTCGGTCACTTCCGGGCGGTCGTCTTCCTCATCGGACAGCGGGCCGTCCATCGGCGGGTAATGCTCGGCCAATGCGGCGAAGAATGCCTGCAGCGCCGGCACCGACACCTTCGGGTCGTCGTAGTCGTGCGTCTCGTTCCATTCGGTCTGCGCGTCATACCACTGCAGGAAGGCCTCGGCCTCGCGCGGGGCGACGGCGGGGTCGAACACCATCAGGTCGTAACTCATCGGAAATCACCTTGATCCATGCGCAAATGCATGCGTCAGGATAGCCCTGATCGGTGTGGGCCTGCCGGTCTGCGGCCAGGCCGGTTCAGCGCGGCGCGGGCAGGCCGGGGGCCGCTGCGGGGGTCTGGGCAGGGGTATCGACCACCGGCGCCTCGGGGAACAGGGCATAGCGCAGCCCGATCAGGCCCATCACCGCTTCATCGCGGGCCTTGCCGGCCGCCACGGTCTGCACGCGCTTGAGCGAGGCCTCCAGTCGGGTCTGCAGCCCGGCCGGGGCAGGCACTGGCCGGCGCTGCGCGGCCTGGGCGCGGTAATGGCGGGCGATGTCGTCCAGGATCGCGTCGATCGCGGCCACGCTGGCCGGCGGCAGGCCATGCCGTGAGCGGCGCAGCTGCAGGATGTTCAGGCCGATCCGCGCTTCGGTGAGCATGTCCACCGAGGCGATGTCGCTGCCTTCCGGCGTCGCCGCCAGGCGCGGTGCCAGCAGGCCGAGCAGATCGAGCATGCGCGCGGCGAACTGCTGGCGGTCCTGCTGGCCACGGCCCTCGGCCGCATCGGCCAGCGTGTTCCAGCCTTGGCGTACCAGCCGGCGTGCGGTCCACTCGGCACCCACCGAGCGGAACAGCCGCGTCATCACCACCGCAAAGCCAATGCCGATGAACATCGCCACGGCCGAGTTGATGAAGCTCTGGATGTTGGCGCTGTAGGTGTTCTGCACGTTCAACAGCGCGACCAGATTCACCGTGAGCGGCAGGCCGATCAATGCGGTCTTGGGCCGATGCAGCAGCAGGCCCAGCGGCAGGAAGATCACCGCCAGCACCAGCACCAGGCTGCCGAAGTCGTGTACGGCCGGGAAGATCCCGAACAGGTACACGCCGGCCACCAGGCTGGCCACGATGGCCCAGAGCAGGAAGGACAGCATGCTCGGCGCCGGATCATCCTGCGCGGCGAAGAACGCGGCGGCCACCGCGGCCATCATCGCGCCGTTGCCGCCGCCCTCCCAGCCGAGCCCGATCCACAGCACGCAGTACGTCATCAGGGCGACGCCGGCACTGGCGGCGGAGAACAGCGCCATGCCGTAGTCCACATGGCGCACGTGATCCACGCGCTGGGTGCGCACGCGGTAATGCGCGGTATCGCTCGGCGCGGTGCCGGCATCGATGGCGGCATGCAGGGTGGTGCAGTCCTGCCAGAGGTCGACCAGCTCTTCCAGCCGCAGCAGCAGGGTCACCAGCAGCAGGTGGTCCAGCTCACCATCCACCGCCGGCTTGAGCGCGACGATGCGTGCGCGCAGTGTGGCGTACGCACTGGCGCTGGAGCGGCCGGGCTGTTCCAGCCACTGGGCCAGATCGGCGATCAGCGTCACCAGCCCGGGCGGCAGCGCACGGCCACCCGCACGCAACGCCCCGAGCCGGTCGGCGATCGAAGAGAGCACCGGCAGCATCAGCAGCATGCGCTCGCGCAGTCGCTCCATCGAGACCGCCGCGCCGGCATGGCGCGGATCATCGCGACGCATGAATTCGATCAGCGCCTCGAACTGGACCAGATCGGCGGCCAACCGGTTGCGCGGGCCATGCGCATGGCCGCGCGTCAGGATCTGCCGGCACCAGTCGGCCGCATCGCCCATCCAGCTGCCGATCCGCGAGCGCAGCATCGGCCGCACCGAGGCCGGGAAGAACAGCGAGGCGAACAGCACCGCCACCACCGTGCCGAGGATGATCTCCTCGCTGCGCGCCACCACGGTGTCGAAGATGGTGTCCGGCGAGGTCACCGCCGGGAAGCCGATGAAGGCGGTGGTGTACCCGGCCAGCAGGAACGCGTAGCCGCGCGGGCCGCGGTTGAGCA
>DMZT01000495.1:0-939 GCA_003484865.1 Stenotrophomonas sp. | reverse complement strand
GCGCGGGCCGCGGTTGAGCAGGGCGATGAACAGACACCCGGACAGCCACAGCGACATCGCCGCGCTGAGCAGCAAGGGGGTTTCCACCAGGTGCGGCAGCATCCACAGCGTCGCCGCACCGGCGATCAGCGTGCCGAGGATGCGATAGGCGCCCTTGGCGCGGGTCGGGCCCAGCATCGGTTGGGTCACGATGTAGACCGTGGCCATCGCCCAGTACGGCCGCGAAAGATTGCCGGCCAGGCCGATGTACAGCGCCGCGATCGCCGCCAGGAAGGTCTTGACCGAGAACAACCAGGCCTGTCTGTCCAGCAGCAGCATGGCTTACCTCGCGGCCGTGCCGGTGGCGACGGCGTCGGCATTCCAGCCGCCGCCGAGCACCAGGAACAGCTGGATCTGGTCGCGCGAGACCTGCGCCTGGGCCTCGGCCAGGGTCGCATCGGCGCTGGCCAGGCTGCGGTCGGCATCCAGGCTGGCCAGGTAGGGCGTGCGCCCGCCCTGATAGAGGCGGCGGTTCTGGCTGGCGGCCAGGTCGGCCTGCTGCTGGGCCTGCTGCAGGAACTGCAGGCGCTGCAGATCCTGGGCATAGCGGCTCAGCGCGGTCTGGGTTTCGCGCAGGGCCTGCAGCACGCTGTGATCGAACTCGGCCAGCGCGGCGTCGGCGCCGGCTTCGGTGGCGTGGATGCGCGCATGCGTACCGGAAGAGGGCAGCGTCCAGGAAATCAGTGGGCCGATCGACCACTGCTGGGTCAGCGGCGTACCGAAGTCTTCCAGCAGGCCGGCGGCACCCACCGAGGCACCGAGGCGGATGTCCGGGTACAGCTCGGCGGTGGCCACCCCGATCCGCGCGGTGGCGGCGGCCAGTTTGCGCTCGGCCTGGCGGATGTCCGGGCGGCGCTGCAGCAGCGCGCGGCCATCACCGATCGGCAGCGCCTGCGCCAG
>DMZT01000493.1 GCA_003484865.1 Stenotrophomonas sp. | reverse complement strand
AGATCACCGGGGTGCGCGGCGCCTTCTGGACCCGCATTGCCTATGTCACCGCCAGCGGCAAGGGCGATGCCATGCGTTATGCACTGATGGTGGCCGATTCGGACGGCTTCAACCCGCAGACCATAGTGCGCTCGGCCGAGCCGCTGCTCTCGCCGAGCTGGAGCCCGGACGGCAACAAGCTGGCCTATGTGAGCTTCGAGCGCGGCAACTCGGCGATCTACATCCAGAACATCTCCAGCGGTGCCCGTGAACTGGTCACCAGCTTCCGCGGCATCAACAGCGCCCCGTCGTTCTCGCCGGATGGCCGCCGCCTGGCCCTGTCGCTGTCGCGCAGCGGCAACCCGGAAATCTACGTGATGGACCTGGGCAGCAAGCAGCTGACCCAGCTGACCAACCACTTCGCCATCGATACCGAGCCGACCTGGAGCCCGGATGGCAGCAGCGTCTACTTCACCTCCGACCGTGGCGGCCGCCCGCAGATCTACCAGGTGGCTTCCAGCGGTGGCAGCGCGTCGCGCGTGACCTTCCAGGGCAACTACAACGCCACCCCGAGCCTGTCCTACGACGGCAAGAAGCTGGTGGTCGCCCAGGGCAGCGGCAACACCTACAAGATCGCGATGATGGACAGCAGCACGGGCTCGGCCCGCTGGAACACGCTGTCGCCAGGGTCGCTGGATGAATCGCCGAGCTTCGCGCCCAACGCGAGCATGGTGTTGTACGCCGCCCGTGAGGGGGGTCGTGGAGTGTTGTACGCCGTTTCGGCCGATGCGCGCGTGCGCCAGCGGCTGGTTCTGGCGGACGGTGATGTTCGCGAGCCTTCTTGGTCGCCATACCGTACAAAGCGCTAACAGAGTGTTAAGATTTCGCCGTATTCATCCCTCATCCGGCTTTAGGAGCCTCAAAGGTATCGCCATGAACAAGACCACCCGCGTTCTGCTTGTCTCCCTGTTGTCCGTGGCCGCCCTGGCCGGTTGTTCCAAGAAGGTCAAGGAAGTGCCGGCTGCCCCGGTTGATACCGGCAGCACCACCGCTCCGACCGGCCCGTCCACCTCGGGTCTGTACGGTCCGGGTGATCTGGATACCGATTCCTGCCTGCGCCAGCGCGTCGTGTACTTCGATCTGGACCAGGACAGCGTCAAGCCGGAGTTCCAGGCCATCATGGCGTGCCACGCCAAGTACCTGCGTGACCGTCCGTCCTCGCGCATGACCCTGCAGGGCCACACCGATGAGCGCGGTTCGCGCGCTTACAACCAGGCCCTGGGCGAGCGTCGTGGCAACGGCGTGTCCTCGGCACTGCAGGCCAACGGTGGCTCGGCTTCGCAGCTGACCGTCGTGTCCTACGGCGAAGAGCGTCCGGTCTGCACCGAGTCGGGCGAGTCCTGCTGGTCGCAGAACCGTCGCGTCGAGATCGTGTACACGGCTCAGTAATAGATGCGCTTTCGATTTCTATCGATGATCGTTGCGGCAGCCCTCGTGGCTGCCGCACCGGCCAATGCGCAGCGCCAGAGTCTGGCCGACCGCGTCGGCGCGCTTGAGCAGCAGGCGAACAACAACCAGTCCAACATGGACATGCTCAATCAGCTGAATCAGCTGCGTACCCAGTTGCAGGCCCTGCAGTCGCAGGTCGAGCAGCTGCAGCACGACAATGACCAGCTCAAGCAGTCCGCCAAGGACCAGTATCTGGACCTGGACAGCCGGCTGAACCGCCTGGAAGGTGGAGCCCCCGTGCTTCCTGCCGCCCCGGCCGCAGCCGCGCCTGCCCCCGCTGCATCCCCGAAACCGGCAACGGCCGCTTCCGAGCGGCCGCCAAGCGTGCACGGCGATGCCGGCAGCCTGGCCGCCAGTGGCGATGAACGCACCGCCTACAATGTCGCCTTCGATGCGCTCAAGGCCGGCAAGTACGACGACTCGGCGCAGCTGTTCATGAGCTTCCTCGAGCTGTACCCCAACGGCGTCTATACCCCCAACGCGCTGTACTGGTTGGGCGAAAGCTATTACGCCACCCGTAATTTCCCGCTGGCTGAGGCGCAGTTCCGCGACCTCATCTCGCGCTACCCGACCCATGACAAGGCGTCCGGTGGCCTGCTCAAGATCGGCCTTTCCCAGTATGGCGAAGGCAAGGTCGACCAGGCCCAGGCGACCCTCGAACAGGTCGTGTCCACGTATCCCGGCTCCGACGCCGCGCGCACCGCGCAGGACCGTCTGCAGTCGATCCGGCTGGGTCAGCAGATCCGCTGAACCCGCCCCGGGCCGCTGTTGCGGCCGGGCCCGGTATAATGATGGATTGCCAACCGGGCGCTGCCCGGTCCTCCGTGCCGGGCCATGCCCGGCTGTTGTCGTTTCCGAAGCCGTCCGCCAAGAATCACCGCCATGACCACCACTCTGTCCGCTGCTGCCGCACTCCCCAGTGAGATCGTGCAGTCCCCGCTGCCGCGACTGAAGATCACCGAGATCTTCCTGTCCCTGCAGGGCGAAGCCGATACCGCCGGCTGGCCGACCGTGTTCGTGCGCCTGACCGGCTGCCCGTTGCGCTGCACCTATTGCGATACCGCCTACGCCTTCCATGGCGGCACCTGGTGGGACATCGACGCGATCGTGGACGAGGTGCTGGCCCAAGGCGTTCACCACGTCTGCGTGACCGGTGGCGAGCCGCTGGCGCAGAAGCGCTGCCTGGTGCTGCTGGAGAAGCTCTGCGACGCCGGCCTGGACGTCTCGCTGGAAACCTCCGGCGCGCTGGATGTCAGCGCCGTCGATCCGCGCGTGTCGCGCGTGGTCGACCTGAAAACCCCCGGCTCCGGCGAAATGGCCCGCAACCGCCTGGAGAACCTGCCGCTGCTGACCAAGCGCGACCAGATCAAGTTCGTCCTGTGCAGCCGTGAGGATTACGAATGGGCCCGCGGCATGGTCCGCGAGCATCGCCTCAATGAGCGCAGCATGGTGCTGTTCTCGCCGAGCAAGAGCGAGGTCAGCCCGCGCGAGCTGGCCGACTGGATCGTGGCCGACCGCCTGCCGGTGCGCTTCCAGATGCAGCTGCACAAGCTTTTGTGGAATGACGAGCCGGGCCGATAGGGCCAACCCGGCATTCCTGACGTACCCGGCGCGGGACAGCGTGCTGGTTCCCTGCAAACCACCGGAAACACCCCCATGAAGAAAGCAGTCGTCCTCCTGTCCGGCGGCATGGACTCCGCCGCCGTCGTTGCCATCGCCCGCGAGCAGGGTTTTGCCGTCCACGCCCTGAGCGTGCGCTACGGCCAGCGCCACACCTCCGAACTCGACGCCGCCGCCGCCGTCGCCAGCGCGCTGGGCGCGGTCGCCCACAAGACCGTCAATGTCGACCTGCGCAGCATCGGCGGCTCGGCCCTGACCGATGACATCGACGTTCCTGAAGCGGGCGGGGAGGGCATCCCGGTCACCTACGTGCCGGCGCGCAATACCATCATGCTGTCCGTCGCACTCGGCTGGGCCGAGGTGCTGGGCGCCAACGACATCTTCTGCGGCGTCAACGCGGTGGATTATTCCGGTTACCCGGATTGCCGCCCCGAATTCATCCAGGCCTTCCAGACGCTGGCCAACCTGGCCACCAAGGCGGGCGTGGAAGGTGCGGGCATCCAGGTCCACGCGCCGCTGCAGTTCCTGAGCAAGGCCGATATCGTGCGTGAAGGCGTTCGCCTGGGCGTGGACTTCGGCCTGACCGTGTCCTGCTACAACGCCGACGACCAAGGCCGCGCCTGCGGGCACTGCGATGCCTGCCGCCTGCGCGCGCAGGGCTTCACCGATGCCGGCGTGCCGGACCCGACCCACTACGTGTGATGCGGGACGGGTACGCATGAGCGCGAAGATGCGTTAGAATGCGCACCCCCGGCGTCACGTCGGGGATGCAATGGGCCGTTAGCTCAGTTGGTAGAGCAGAAGACTTTTAATCTTTTGGTCGATGGTTCGAATCCATCACGGCCCACCACTGCATCCATGATCAAGGCGACCGCGAGGTCGCCTTTTTCATGCGCGGGGATGGGCGTCTCCGCGACCGCCGGCCGAGGCAGCAGCTGCACTGCGCAGCGAGCGCAGCAGGCACAAGGCCGACACCAGGCAGGCAAGAATGATCGCCATCGACACCGGCAGATGAAATGCGCGATGGCCATACAGCGCGAAGCCGAGGTGGATGATGAAGGTGGCCAGGCCCAGTGCCGCGCAGAGCCTCGCGAAACCGCGTGCCTTGCCGGTCTGCAGCACCACATGGCGGTAGCCGAGCACCACCACGCCCACGGCGATCAGATTGAACACCAGGAAGCCCTGCACGCCACCCGGCAGCAGGAACATCTCCCACTCACGCCAGAAGGCGGCATCGATCTGATGGAGAATCAAGGCGAGCAGCGTGGCGAAGTAACGTCGTTCCATGAGGCGGGCGGTGCCAGACGCTGCGGATCCTGCAGCGTGCGTAGTGTAGCGGCCCACCAGGGGTGACCCCTGCGCCGCCGGGGCCGGGCTCAATGCATCCCGATGTCGCTGGCGAGCGTATCCACCACGCGCTGCGCCCGTGCCCGGGCGCTTTCTCCGCTGCGCGGAATGACGGGCAGGTCCGGGGTGATGCCGGCAACTTCGTCGCTGCCGTCGGCACGCAGGCGTACGCAGTTCGGTACGCGCACGCGCAGGTGCGAATGGGGGAGTTCAGGCGGCGCGTCTGCACTCATGAAGCCACAGCCATAGCCGCCGCTGTGCGTACCGACGATGCGGGCGATGTGGTTGTCCTGCATGCGCGCGGCAAACATTTCGGCCGAGGACGCGGTCTTTCCGTTGGTCAACACATACACCGGGCCATTCCATGCGCCCCAGTGCCCGCGCAGATCCTGTGCCCAGTCCAGGCGGTGGGCGATCAGGAAATCATCGAGGGTGTCCACGGCAGGGCTCGGCAGCGGACCGCCGGACGTACCCGCCGCGACCAGGCGCCGGCACGGTGCGGCGTCCCATGCCTGCTGCGTGTGCCAGGCCCAGGACAGATCGCAGGGCGGCATGGCCACCGCCTGCCGCGATGCCTGGAAGGCGGCGCGCTGCGTGCTCAACAGCCGGCGGGCGGCCGCGTTGGGGTGGTGATGACGCAGCGCGTCGTCGAGCCGTTCGTACTGCTCGTCCAGATACGGTTTGCCCGCCGCCGACTGGCTGACCTCCAGGACGGCGGAGGCCACCGGCTGCGAAGTAAACAGGCGCGCGAGGGTGTCGCCGCTGTCGTCACCGCCCGGGTTGTCACCCACATCCACCAGTACCGCGTCCACGCCGTCCTGCTGGAAGCGCCGCAGGCTGGCGGCAATCGCAGCGACCCAACTGCGGCCCACTGTGCCGCGCATCTCCGCGGTGGCGTCGGCCTGCCGCAGCTGTGGCCACAGCGCGTGGCACACGCCTGGATAGCGCAGCGCATCGAACTCGTGCAACCGCAGCAGGCCGATCGTGTGCCCGTCCGGCAAGGACAGCGTGCCGGCGCGCAGCATGGGGTCGGCCACATCGTTCAAGGGGTGGTAACCCGGCAGCGTGTCCAGCGGCAGGCTGAAATCGTGGCGACCCTCGTCGGATACGCCAAGCAATGCACAGCCTGCGCCAGCGCCCAGGGCCCGTGGGTCCACAGCAGCGGGCGCCGGGGAGCTGGGGGCCTGTTCAAGCGGGTCGAGCAGGCTGAGGTGGCCGTCATGGAAGCCGGCCAGGAAGGTGCGAAGGGCCTGGGCCGCCTGCGCATCGGTATGCGCTTCGGCCAGTGCGCGCTGCGCGGAGGCATCCAGCGCGGGTAGATCCACGCCGCCCTGAGGCGAGGCGACCCAGGCCAGGTGCGCGTAATCGTGCGCCAGGATCTGCTTGAGTGCCGCGTGGTCGGCCTGCCAGCCGCTTCGATCGAATGCCGGTGTGGCACGGCATGCTTCCGGCGATGCCATGGCCAGCATCGCCAGCGTGATCACGATCCCTCTCGTCCCTGCCATACAGCCTCCTTGCGACCCGGCGCAGTGCCGCACGGGGCAAGGGTGACGGGATCGTGTGTGCGATCGACTCCGGTCGATCGTAGCCAATGCGCGTGTTCCCCGGAAGTCCCGGAGTCGCATCACGCCACCGTCCCTACGACGCGGGCACGATCAGGCCATACCCGGCCACAGTGGGCCACGATCCCACGGAGCGGTGTGATGAGTACCGTCCAATCCGGCCACGCGATACGCGAACTCAACCAGATCATCGGCATCGCGCGCGACGGCCACGACATCTACGCCAGAGCCGTCGCCGACGACGGGACGCAGGATCCGCAGTTGAACGCGCTGATGATGCGGATGGCCGCAGCGAAAATGCAGGTTATCGATGGGGTCACGCGGCTGGTGCGCGACGCCGGCGGTCAGCCCGCCCGCCACCGTACCCTGGCCGGCAGCCTCCGTGGCGGCTTCGGCAGGTTGGGCACCGTACTCGGGGATGCGGGCATCCAGTACGCCAGTGAGAGCCAGGCAGCTGAAGCGCGTCTGGTGAGGGCACTCGAAGTTGCCGCGCGCGATGGCGCACTGACGGCACATGCGCGACGAACGCTCAACGGCATGCTGCTGGAGACGCGGCTCGGTTGGGACGACATGCGCCAGGAGGTAGATGACCTGCGGGGCCGGGATGCATAGTCATCCACACCTTCACCCACACCTTCAAGGAAGCACGCGCATTCGTAGCGTCGCGAATCAACAGCGTCGCGAATGAGCTTCGTAGTGAAGGATGAAGGAGATTGAAGGACGCGAGACGTTGAAGGGTGCGGGATGGCGCCGAGTGCGCCTGGTCGCCGTCTGCATGTGAGGGCTGCGCGGATGCGCAGCCCCACCATGCGGCAGACGAATTACTTCTGCTGCGGCTTGTTGCCTGCGTCAGGGGCGTTCTTGGTGTCCTGTTCCTGCTTCTGCTGCTTGGCCTGCGCGTCCTTGCGGTCCTGTTCGGACTGCGGGCCTTTCTGTGCAGCAGCATTCTTGACGTTGTTTTCGTTGTTCTGCATGTTGGACATGGTGTGACTCCAAGGCGACGTGATGTCGCAACCCCAGCGTGGACCTGCCGCTGTTACGCGAGGGTCGCACT
>DMZT01000491.1:4529-11126 GCA_003484865.1 Stenotrophomonas sp. | reverse complement strand
CGGCCGAAACGTTCACCCCTGCTGCCGCGGTCATCGGCTGCGGCGCGGCTTCGGTCATCGGCGCCGGCGCGGCCGGCGTCATCGCGGCGGGCTGGGCGTTGTTGTCAGCGGTGTCTTCTTTCTTCTTACAGCCAGCCAAGGCCACGGTGGCCAGAAGCGCGGCGAGGACGGCAGTACTGATGGACGACTTCTTCATGTGAGGTTGCTCCCTTGTAGGTGATGGGCAGTACAGCGGATCAGGCTTTGGGCGGCAGTTTCAGGGTCTGGCCCGGTTGGATCTTGTCCGGGTCGTCCAGTACATCGCGGTTGGCCTCGAAGATGCGCTTCCACGCATTGGCATCGCCCAGTTCCTGCTTGGCGATCTTGGAGAGCGAATCGCCCTTCTGCACCGTGTAGGTGCCCCCGACCTTTTCCGCGGTGGTATCCACCGAGGAGGTCACGCCCGAGAAATCGACCTGATCGACTTTCTGCGCGGTGGTATCAACGCTGGCGCTGACACCGGAAAAGTCGACTTTCTTATCGGTACTCATCCATACACTCCCGTCTTGATTGACGACATGGGAGGCACGGTGTCACAGCCCTTGTTAATGGGGCATGGCGTGGGTGTGAAGACGTGCGGAACGGCTACCGGCGGCCACGTTGCCCGGGGGTAGAGCCACCCCATGGGTGGCTGCGCGTGGTGCCGGGTTCCGGGGCAGCGACCCGTGGGGTCGCTCTACTGCCGCAGGTCGCGGACGGTGCGGGCCGGCAGCTCGATGCCCGGGCTGGCCCGCCACGGGTTGATGTCCAGGCCGCCGCGGCGGGTGTAGCGCGCTTCCACTTCCAGCCACTGCGGTGCGCAGCGCTGGGTGATTTCGCTGAAGATCCGCTCCACGCACTGCTCGTGGAATTCGGCGTGTTCGCGGTAGCTGATCAGGTATTTCAGCAGGCCGTCGCGGTCGATCTTCGGGCCGTGGTAACGCACGCTGACGCTGGCCCAGTCCGGCTGGCCGGTGACCGGGCAGTTGGACTTGAGCAGGGCCGAACTCAACGTTTCGGTGACCACCTCATCGGCGTCGGCGAACAGGAATTCCGGGGCCGGCGGGCCGTAGCGTTCGATGGCGACATCGCGCTCGTCCAAGGACTCGCCCTCGGCCTCTTCCACCAGCGGCGGCACCCCGAGCACCACCGTCACCACCGCCCCGGCACACGCCGACAGATCGCGGGTGATGCACAGGCGCGCGGCCGCGTCATCATCGAAACGCGTGCTGTTGAGCGAGTTGAGATACAGCTTGAACGACTTGGATTCGATCAGGTTCGGCGAGGTGCACGGCACGCTGACCGTGGCCACGGCCACACGCGGCTTGCCGCGACCGTCCAGCCAGCTCAGCTCATAGGCCTGCCAGCGGTCATGGCCGACGAACGGCAGCGCCGCTTCGTCCAGGCCGATTTCCTCGCGGGCGCCGCGGCGCGGGATGGGGAAGAGCAGGCCGGGATCGTACTGCGACGGGTAAGCCACCTCGCGACCGAGGCTGGAGTCCTGGGGGGTATTCATGCCGCCATTTTACGCCGGTAGGCGCGCGGCGTCCGGCGGCGAAAACGAAAGGTCCCGGCCAACGGCCGGGACCTACCGTCGTTTCACCCCGCCGCAGGCACAGCCGGCGTCCCATTGAGATAATCCAGACTGACCTGCAGCAACGCGCGCAGGCCCACATCCAGCGCCTTCTCATCGAGCAGGAACTTCGGCGAGTGGTTGGCCGGCGCGGTCGCCGGATCGATCCCCTCGCTGGTGGAGCCCACGAAGAAGAACATGCCCGGCACCTGCTGGGCGTACAGCGAGAAGTCCTCGGCCCCCATCTGCAGCGGCGGCTCGTACACATTGCCCTCGCCGACCACGGCCTGCAGGCTCGGCAGCATCCGCGCGGTCAGTGCCGGATCGTTGACCGTGGCCGGGTTGCCCTCGGACTCGTAGATCTCGGTTTCCGCCTTGGCCCCGTGTGCGGCGGCGGTGTGCTCGGCCACGTTGCGCAGGTCGGCGAAGATCTGCTGGCGCATGCCCTCGTCGAAGGTGCGGATGGTGCCGACCATCTCCACTTCATCGGGAATGATGTTGTAACGGATGCCGCCCTTGATCGCGCCGAAGGTCACCACCGCCGGCTGCTTGGAGAGGTTGGCGCGGCGGCTGACGATGGTCTGCGCGGTGCCGACCAGGTCGGCGGTGGCCACGATCGGGTCTACCCCGTTCCACGGCGCCGAGCCGTGGGTCTGGCGGCCGATCACCTTGATCCCGAACCGATCCGACGCTGCCATCAGCGGGCCGCCACGCACCGCGATCTGGCCGGCCGGCACGCTGGAGAACACATGCAGGCCGAACACGGCTTCGGGCTTGAAGTCCTTGAACAGCCCTTCCTTGAGCATCAGCGCCGCACCGCCCTCTTCCGGCGGCGGCGCACCCTCTTCGGCGGGCTGGAAGATCAGCATGACCTCGCCGGGCAGGTTCGCGCGCATCTTCACCAGCGCATCGGCCACGCCCAGCAGGGTGGCGGTGTGGGCGTCGTGGCCGCAGGCGTGCATCACCCCGACCGTCTCGCCACGGTAGGTGCTGGTGGCCTTGGAGGCGAACGGCAGGCCGGTCTGTTCGGTCACCGGCAGCGCGTCCATGTCCGCGCGCAGGGCGATCCGGGGGCCGGGCTTGCCGCCCTTGATGATGGCCACCACGCCGTGGTGGGCGATGCCGGTCTGCGGCTTCAGGCCCATCGCGCGCAGGCGTTCGGCCACCTTGGCCGAGGTGCGTTCTTCGCGGTTGGACAGCTCCGGGTGCTGGTGGAAGTCGCGGCGCCAGTCGATCACCTGGGCCTTGAGGCGGGTCGCGGCGGCGGCCACTTCCGGGCGTTCGGCGGGGGCGGCGGCCGCCAGGCCGGGGGCGGCGAGCAGCAGGGCGGACATCAACAGCGACAGACGGGGCATTGAAGGTCTCCACGGGTCAGAACGGCGGTCGAACCTGAATGTAGGGCATCGGGGCCGGACGCGCTGTAACTTTCTGCCCCGGCAAACGTTCATGGAGGGAACCTCACCCGTCACATCCGGTCTGATCGCCCGTCCCATCCGTCATGCATGAAAGGCCACGGGCGACGAGTATGCTTTGCGCCTAGCCAACCGGGCCCCCCGCCCTCCGCCAGCCCCCTCAGGAGTTATTGAATGTCGCGTTTCTGGAAGATCGTGCTGCTGGTGGTCGCAGTGCTGGTGGTTGCCGTGGTCGGAATGCGCCTGATGGGCGGCAAGAAGGGGGATGCAGGCGGTCCGGCCGCCGAAGGGCGCCAGGGCGGTGATCCGGCCAATGCCGGCCCGGTGCCGGTCACGGTGATCGATGCAGTCCGCCAGGACGTGCCGGTGTATGCCAGCGCGCTTGGCACGGTCGCGGCGATGAATACCGTTACCGTCAGCCCGCAGGTCGGTGGCCAGCTGATCAGCCTGAACTTCAAGGAGGGCCAGGAAGTGAAGAAGGGCGACCTGCTCGCGCAGATCGATCCGCGCACCCTGCAGGCCAGTTACGACGAAGCTGCGGCCGCCAAGCGCCAGAACCAGGCCCAGCTCGCCACCGCCCGCTCCAACTACCAGCGCTCCAATTCGGCCGAATATCGCCAGTACGTGGCCAAGACCGACCTGGATACCCAGCGCAACCAGGTGGCCCAGTTCGAAAGTGCCGTGGCCGCCAACGAGGCCAGCATGCGCGCCGCCCAGGTGCAGCTGCAGTACACCCGCGTGACCGCCCCGATCTCCGGCATCGCCGGTATCCGCGCGGTCGACGCCGGCAACATTGTCAGCGCCGGCACGGCGTTGGTGACGCTGACTCAGATTCATCCGATCCATGTCGTGTTCAACCTGCCCGAGCGCCAGCTGCCGGCCGTGCGCCAGGCCCAGGCCGCCGGCCCGGTAGACATCGCCGCACTGGACCGCAACGACGCGCACGTCCTTACCGACGGCGGAAAGCTGGATGTGGTGGACAACCAGATCAGCAGCGACAGCGGCACCTTCCGCGCGCGCGCCCTGTTCGACAACGAAGACAACTCGCTGTGGCCGGGCCAGTTCGTCAATGTCCGCATGCAGCTGCGCACCATCGCCGGCGGCGTGGTGATCCCGACCCAGGCCGTGATGCGCGGGCCGGACGGCGAATACGTCTACATCGTCAAGCCGGACAGCACCGTGGCCATGCAGACGGTGAAGAGCGGCGTGGAAGTCGGCGACAGCCAGGTGCAGATCACCGAGGGCCTGAAAGGCGGCGAGCGTGTCGTGAGCGAAGGCCAGTTCCGGCTCAAGCCGGGTGCGAAGGTGACCGCGCTCAAGCCGGGCGAAACCCCGGCCGCACCGACCGAAGCCGAACTCAAGGCCGCCCAGCAGCAGGGTGGTGGTGGACGCCGCGGTGGCGGTCCGCGCTGATCGCGCCCGCCCTACGTTCCTGACGCCGGCCCACGCGCCGGCGTTCGCCTGATCCAACGCAGCACGACGCACCAGCAAGGACCCGCCCGTGGGCTTTTCGACGATTTTCATCCGCCGCCCGATCGCCACCTCGCTGCTGATGGCGGGCCTGCTGCTGCTCGGCATCCTCGGCTACCGCCAGCTGCCGGTGTCGGCGCTGCCCGAGATCGATGCGCCCAGCCTGGTGGTGACCACCCAGTATCCCGGTGCCAATGCGGTCACCATGGCCTCGCTGGTGACCACGCCGCTGGAGCGCCAGTTCGGGCAGATTTCCGGGCTGGAGATCATGACTTCCGATTCGTCCGCAGGGCTGTCCACGATCATCCTGCAGTTCTCGATGGACCGCGACATCGACATCGCCGCACAGGATGTGCAGGCCGCGATCCGCCAGGCCACCCTGCCCTCCTCGCTGCCCTACCAGCCGGTCTACAACCGGGTGAACCCGGCCGACGCGGCGATCGTCACCCTCAAGCTCACCTCCGACACGCGCCCGCTGCGCGACGTCAACAATTACGCCGACTCCATCCTCGCCCAGCGCCTGTCGCAGGTGCAGGGCGTGGGCCTGGTCTCCATCGCCGGCAACGTGCGCCCGGCCGTGCGCATCCAGGTCAACCCGGCGCAGCTGTCCAACATGGGTTTGACCCTGGAAGAGCTGCGCAGTTCGCTCACCCAGGCCAACGTCAACGCGCCAAAGGGCTCGCTCAACGGCAAGACCCAGTCCTACTCGATCGGCACCAACGACCAGCTGACCAGTGCCGCCGAGTATCGCGACACCATCATCAGCTACAAGAACGGCCGCCCGGTGCGCCTGTCCGATGTGGCCAACGTGATCGACGGCGTGGAGAACGACCAGCTGGCCGCGTGGGCCGATGGCAAGCCGGCGGTGCTGCTGGAAGTGCGGCGCCAGCCGGGCGCGAACATCGTGCAGACCGTCGAGCGCATCCGCGCGTTGCTGCCGCAGCTGCAGAACGTGCTGCCGGCCGACGTGCATCTGGACATCTTCAACGACCGTACCGAGACCATCCGTGCTTCGGTGCATGAAGTGCAGTTCACCCTGATCCTGACCATCGGCCTGGTGGTCGCGGTGATCTTCGTGTTCCTGCGCCGCCTGTGGGCGACCATCATTCCCTCGGTGGCGGTGCCGCTGTCACTGGCCGGCACCTTCGGCGTGATGGCGTTTGCCGGCATGTCGCTGGACAACCTCTCGCTGATGGCGCTGGTGGTGGCCACCGGCTTCGTGGTCGACGATGCGATCGTGATGATCGAGAACATCGTGCGTTACATCGAACAGGGCAAGAGCGGGCCGGAAGCGGCCGAGATCGGCGCGCAGCAGATCGGCTTCACCGTGCTCTCGCTGACGATTTCGCTGGTGGCGGTGTTCCTGCCGCTGCTGCTGATGCCCGGCGTCACCGGCCGCCTGTTCCACGAATTCGCCTGGGTGCTGAGCATCGCGGTGACGCTGTCGATGCTGATCTCGCTGACGCTCACCCCGATGATGTGCGCCTACCTGCTCAAGCCCGATGCGCTGCCCGAGGGCGAAGACGCGCACGAGCGCGCCGCCGCAGCGGGCAAGACCACCGTGTGGTCGCGCACCGTGGGCCTGTATGAGCGCAGCCTGGACTGGGTGCTGGATCACCAGCCGCTGACCCTGGCCGTCGCCGCCGGCGCACTGGTGCTGACCGTGGTGCTGTACATCGTGATCCCCAAGGGCCTGCTGCCCGAGCAGGACACCGGCCTGATCACCGGTGTGGTGCAGGCCGACCAGAACATCGCCTTCCCGCAGATGGAGCAGCGCACCAAGGCCGTGGCCGAAGCGCTGCGCAGCGATCCGGCAGTGACCGGTGTCTCGGCCTTCATCGGCGCCGGGACCATGAACCCGACGCTCAACCAGGGCCAGCTGTCGATCGTGCTCAAGGAGCGCGGCGACCGCGATGGGCTCGACAAGATCCTGCCGCGCCTGCAGAAGGCCGTGGCCGGCATTCCCGGGGTGGCGCTGTACCTCAAGCCGGTGCAGGACGTCACCCTGGATACCCGCGTGGCCGCGACCGAGTACCAGTACTCGCTGTCGGACGTGGACAGCGCGCAGGTCGCGCTGCAGGCCACGCGCCTGACCGGCGCGCTGCGCCAGCGCCCGGAGCTGGT
>DMZT01000491.1:0-4376 GCA_003484865.1 Stenotrophomonas sp. | reverse complement strand
GGAGCTGGCCGACGTGGACAATAACCTGTCCAACCAGGGCCGCGCGCTCGAGCTGACCATCGACCGCGACAAGGCCAGCGTGCTCGGCGTGCCGATGCAGACCATCGACGACACCCTGTACGACGCCTTTGGCCAGCGCCAGATCTCGACCATCTTCACCGAGCTCAACCAGTACCGCGTAGTGCTGGAAGTGGCCCCGGAGTTCCGCACCAGCACCGCGCTGATGAACCAGCTGGCGGTAGCCTCCAATGGCGCGGGCGCGCTGACCGGCAGCAATGCCACCAACTTCGGCCAGGTCACCTCGTCCAACTCGTCCACCGCCACCGGTATCGGCGCGCAGAACACCGGCATTCCGGTCGGCGCCGGCAACATCATTCCGCTGGCGGCGCTGGCCGAGGGCAAGGTCACCAGCACCCCGCTGGTGGTCAGCCACCAGCAGCAGCTGCCGGCGGTCACGGTGTCGTTCAACATCGCGCCGGGCTATTCCTTGTCCGATGCGGTCAAGGCGATTGAAGAGACCAAGGCCGGCCTGGACATGCCCTCGCAGGTGCATGCGCAGTTCATCGGCAAGGCCGCCGAGTTCACCGGCAGCCAGACCGATGTGGTGTGGCTGCTGCTGGCCTCGCTGGTGCTGATCTACATCGTGCTGGGCGTGCTGTATGAGAGTTACATCCATCCCTTCACCATCATCTCCACCCTGCCCCCGGCCGGCGTCGGCGCCCTGCTGGCGCTGATGGTGTGCGGGCTGCCGTTGTCGGTGGACGGCATCGTCGGCATCGTGCTGCTGATCGGCATCGTGAAGAAAAACGGCATCATGATGGTCGACTTCGCGATCGAAGCCCGGCGCACCGGCGCCAACGCGCACGAGGCGATCCGTCGCGCGTGCCTGCTGCGCTTCCGCCCGATCATGATGACCACCGCTGCCGCGATGCTGGGTGCATTGCCGCTGGCGCTGGGCACCGGCATCGGCTCGGAACTGCGCCGCCCGCTGGGTATCGCCATCGTCGGCGGCCTGCTGCTGTCGCAGCTGGTGACGCTGTACACCACGCCGGTGATCTACCTGTACATGGAGCGCTTCTCCGACCGCCTGCGCCAGCGCCGCGAACAGCGTGCGCTGCGTCATGGCCATGGCCCGGTGCAGGAGCCGCAGGCGTGATGATGAGCACCGCAGGCCGTTGCGGAGGCGTTCGATGAACATCTCCGGTCCGTTCATCCGCCGCCCGATCGGCACTGCCCTGCTGGCCATCGGCCTGTTCGTGGTCGGCGTGATCTGCTACCTGCAGCTGGGCGTGTCGGCACTGCCGAACATCCAGATTCCGGTGATCTTCGTGCACGCCAACCAGGCCGGCGCGGATGCCACGACCATGGCCTCCACGGTGACCGCGCCGCTGGAACGCCACCTCGGCCAGCTGCCGGGCATCGACCGCATGCGTTCGTCCAGCTCCGAGGGAAGCTCGCTGGTCTTCATGATCTTCCAGAGCGACCGCGACATCGATTCGGCCGCACTGGACGTGCAGACCGCGATCAACTCGGCCCAGGCCGACCTGCCCGCCGGGCTGGGCACGCCGATGTTCCAGAAGGCGAACCCGAACGATGACCCGGTCATCGCGATCGCGCTGACCTCGGAAACGCAGTCGGCCGACGACCTCTACAACGTCGCCGACTCGCTGCTGGCCCAGCGCCTGCGCCAGATCACCGGCGTGTCCTCGGTGGATATTGCCGGTGCTTCGACGCCGGCCGTGCGCGTGGACGTCAACCTGCGCCTGATGAACGCCCTCGGTCTGACCGCCGATGACCTGCGCAATGCCGTGCGCGCCGCCAACGTGACCTCGCCGACCGGCTTCCTCACCGATGGCAACACCACCACCGCGATCATCGCCAACGACTCGGTGGCGCGCGCGGCCGACTTCGCCCAGCTCGTCATCAAGACCGCCGACAACGGCCGCGTGATCCGCCTGCAGGACATCGCCAACGTCTACGACGGGCAGCAGGATGCCTACCAGGCCGCGTGGTTCAACCACAAACCGGCGGTGGTGATGTACGTGTTCACCCGCGCCGGCGCCAACATCGTGGAAACCGTGGACCGGGTAAAGGCGCAGATTCCCACCCTGCGCGACTACCTGGAACCGGGCACCACGCTCACCCCCTATTTCGACCGCACCCCGACCATCCGCTCCTCGCTGCATGAAGTGCAGATCACCCTGCTGATCGCGCTGGCGATGGTGGTGCTGACCATGGCGCTGTTCCTGCGCCGGCTCGCCCCGACCCTGATCGCGGCGGTGACCGTGCCGCTGTCGCTGGCCGGTGCGGCGCTGGTGATGTACGTGCTGGGCTTCACCTTGAACAACCTGAGCCTGCTGGCGCTGGTGATCGCGATCGGCTTCGTGGTCGACGATGCGATCGTGGTGATCGAGAACATCATGCGCCACCTCGACGAGGGCATGACGCGCATGCAGGCGGCCCTCACCGGTGCGCGCGAGATCGGCTTCACCATCGTCTCGATCACCGCCTCGCTGGTGGCGGTGTTCATCCCGCTGCTGTTCGCCAAGGGCATGATGGGCGCGTTCTTCCGCGAGTTCACCGTCACCCTGGTGGCGGCGATCGTGGTGTCGATGATCATCTCGCTGACCCTCACCCCGGCGCTGTGCAGCCGCTTCCTGAGCGCGCATGCCGACGCCGGTGCACCCAGCCGCTTCGGCCGCCTGCTCGACGCCGGCCACGACCGCATGCTGCGGATCTACGTGACGCTGCTCGACTTCTCGCTGCGTCATGCACTGCTGCTGTCGCTGACCCCGCTGCTGCTGATCGGCGCGACGGTGTTCCTGTTCGGTGCGGTGAAGAAGGGCGCGTTCCCGCCCCAGGACACCGGCCTGATCTGGGGCCGCGCGAACTCCAGCGCCACGGTCTCCTTCGACGACATGGTCAACCGCCAGCGGCGCATCACCGACATGCTGATGGCCGACCCGGCGGTGAAGACCGTGGGCGTGCGCCTGGGCAGTGGCCGGCAGGGCTCCAGCGCGCAGTTCAACGTTGAACTGAAATCACGCAAGGACGGCCGCCGCGAAACCACCGCGCAGGCCCTGGCGCGCCTGAGCGCCAAGGCCGACCGCTATCCCGACCTGCAGCTGCGCCTGCGCGCGATCCAGGATCTGCCCAGCAATGACGGCGGGGGGGCCAGCCAGGGCGCGCAGTACCGCGTCTCGCTGCAGGGCAACGACCTGGCCCAGCTGCAGGAGTGGCTGCCCAAACTGCAGGCCGCGCTGAAGAAGAACCCGAAGCTGGCCGACGTCGGCACCGACGTGGACAGCGCCGGCCTGCGCCAGAACATCGTGATCGACCGCGCCAAGGCCGCGCGCCTGGGGGTGTCGGTCGGTGCCATCGACGGCGCGCTGTACGGCGCCTTCGGCCAGCGCCAGATCTCCACGATCTACTCGGACATCAACCAGTACAGCGTGGTGGTCAACGCCCTGCCCGAGCAGACCGCGACACCGGGTGCGCTGGACCAGATCTACGTGCGGGCCGGCAATGGCGAGATGGTGCCGATCACGGCGGTCGCCGAGCAGGTGCCAGGGTTGGCGCCCTCGCAGATCACCCACGAAAACCAGTACACGACGATGGACCTGAGCTACAACCTCGCCCCCGGCACCAGCATGGGCGAGGCCAAGGCCATCATCGACAGCACGGTCAATGGCATGCGCATGCCCGGCGACATCCGCCTGGCCGAGGACGCCGGGTTCGGGTTCGATTCGGACCCGATGGCGATGCTGATCCTGGTGATGGCGGCGATCATCACCGTCTACCTGGTGCTGGGCATGCTGTATGAAAGCCTGATCCACCCGGTCACCATCCTGTCCACGCTGCCGGCGGCGGGCGTGGGCGCGCTGCTGGCGCTGTATGGCACCAACACCGAGCTGTCGGTGATCTCGATGATCGCGCTGGTGCTGCTGATCGGCATCGTCAAGAAGAACGCGATCATGATGATCGACTTCGCGGTGGTAGCGCAGCGCGAGCATGGCAAGACACCGCTGGAAGCCGCACGCGAAGCCAGCATCGTGCGTTTCCGTCCGATCATGATGACCAGCATGGTGGCGATCCTGGCCGCGGTGCCCCTGGCGATCGGGCTGGGCGAGGGTTCCGAACTGCGCCGCCCGCTGGGCATCGCGATGATCGGCGGCCTGCTGTTCTCGCAGAGCCTGACCCTGCTCAGCACCCCGGCGCTGTACGTGATCTTCTCGTGCCTGCGCGAGCGCTGGGCGGCCCGGCGGGCCCGCCGTCGTGAAAAGCGTGCGTTGAAGCGCGCCGCGGCCGCACGGTGACGGCGGCACGGCTGCACTGAACGTGGTTCATGCAGCCAGGTGCCGACCGTGGGTCGGCAC
>DMZT01000119.1 GCA_003484865.1 Stenotrophomonas sp. | reverse complement strand
CGGCCGCCTGCTCGATGCGCGCCTCGAACTGCTCGCCGAACAGGTCCTGCTCCCAGATCCCGCGGCCCAGCGTACGGCCAACGTATTCGTGGGCATCCCTGCGCAGCCCTTCCACCTCGCGCGCCTTGCGGCCGCTGCCGGTCATGATCTCCACCGTCGCCCCCAGCGCATCGAAGGCGATGTCCGTGGCCTCGCCGGCCACCCCGGCCACCGCAGGCACCAGCTGGCGGGTGCCCCATTCGAGCTGGCGCAGGCGCTGGGCATCGGCGTCACTGACCGGGATCGGCTGGCGATCGATGTTCAGCTCGCCATCGTGGAAGAAAATCTCCGCCGGCAGCTGCTCGCGGTTGCGCAGCCAGATCCCGCCGCTGTCCACCAGCAAGTTGTAGGGCGTGCTCACCCCGCACTGGCGCGAGGAGAGGGCCGGCGCCTTGGTCTGGCCATCGGCGGCGGCGGTGCCGGTGCCGGCCAGGGTCAGGCCCAGCAACAGACATCCAGTCAGGGGCAGGCGCATGGTCGCGTTCATATGAAAGGAGACGCGTTGGAGCGTCGCACCCCGGGGCGGCCCCGGCGCGGGTCGGAAGTCACCCTGACCGGCGGCCATTCGTTAGGGCCATGTGAGGCCGCTGTTCCGTTTTTCGCGCCCCTGCGTCGCATCCGGCATCGGCGTTTTGGCCTTGACTGCGCACTCGCTTTCGACAGGTCCAGACCGTTCGTCGGACGCCTTTCCGGCCCGGTCCTTGCGCCGCAAGGGATTAGGGAAATTCACTACATTTGGCGTTGACGACACCTGGTACCCCCACTATCTTGTGGCCGTCGGTACCGCCGACCACAAGTCGACGGGCGTATCGCCTTCACGCCGATGGCCTGAAGACCTACTGACAACCGCACGAAGTACAGCGTGTGGTGCCGGTCGCAGGATTCTCCGGGGGGAGAGGACCGGTGACGCAGGGGAACCGCCCGCAGGCTTGCCTGCCCGGGTCGCGGCTCCTGCGACGCCGATAGTCCACCCTGAGCATCTCTGCATCGGTTCCGGCGCCTGCCAGGCAGACCCACGCTGCACCACCCCAAATCACGCCAAGAGGAAAACGCCGTGAGCACCGAAACCAGCGCAGCTATCGATAAGGAAAGCGAATTCCTGCTGACCTCGCCGCCCACGGCGACCGCCATGAGCGTCACCAAGCGCAATGGCACGACCGAACTGGTGGACCTGAACAAGATCGTGCGCGCCGTACAGCGCTGCTGCGAAGGTCTGCATGCGGTGGATCCGATGCGCGTTGCGACCCGCACCATCTCCGGCCTGTATAACGGCGCGACCACCCAGGAGCTGGACGAACTGTCCATCCGCACCTCGGCGCTGCTGATCGGTGAAGAACCCGAATACGGCCGCCTCGCCGCGCGCCTGCTGGCCAACTTCATCGCCAAGGAAGTGTCCGGCCAGGAAATCCATGCGTTCTCGCAGTCGGTCGGCCGCGGCCACGAAGTCGGCCTGATCAACGCACGCCTGCTGGAGTTCGTGCAGGTCAACGCCCGCAAGCTCAACGACGCGATCGATCCGTCGCTGGACCTGCATTTCGATTACTTCGGCCTGCGTACCCTGTACGACCGGTACCTGCTGCGTCATCCGCACACCCGCAAGGTGATCGAGACCCCGCAGCAGTTCTTCCTGCGCATCGCCAGCGCGCTGAGCGAAGACGTGCCGGAAACCCTCGCGCTGTACAAGCGCATGGGCAATCTGGATTACCTGCCGTCCAGCCCGACCCTGTTCAACTCCGGCACCACGCATGAGCAGCTGTCCTCGTGCTTCCTGCTGGATTCGCCGCAGGATTCGCTGGAGTCGATCTACGCCAAGTACGGCGATATCGCCCAGCTCTCCAAGTTCAGCGGCGGCATCGGCGTCAGCTACAGCCGCGTGCGTTCGCGTGGTTCGCTGATCAAGTCGACCAACGGCCATTCCAACGGCATCGTGCCGTGGCTCAAGACCATGGATTCGTCCGTGGCCGCGGTGAACCAGGGCGGCAAGCGCAAGGGCGCGGCCTGTGTATACCTGGAAACCTGGCACGCCGATATCGAGGACTTCCTCGAACTGCGTGACAACACCGGCGACGAATCGCGCCGTGCGCACAACCTGAATCTGGCCAACTGGATCCCCGACCTGTTCATGCAGCGCGTCGAGGCCGACCAGGAATGGTCGCTGTTCGATCCGAGCGTGGTGCCCGAGTTCACCGATCTGTTCGGCGAAGCGTTCGAGCAGGCCTACCTGCAGGCCGAAGCCCAGGGCAAGGCCCAGCGCACCATCTCCGCACGCAAGCTGTACTCGCGGATGATGCGTACCCTGGCCGAGACCGGCAACGGCTGGATGACCTTCAAGGACAAGTGCAACCGCGCCAGCAACCAGACCCTGCGTCCGGGCAACGTGATCCACCTGTCCAACCTGTGCACCGAAATCCTGGAAATCACCTCGGCCGAAGAGACCGCGGTGTGCAACCTGGGCTCGATCAACCTGGGCAATCATTTCGACGGCCACGGCGAGTTCGATTTCGAGAAGCTGGCCGACACCGTGCGCCTGGCCGTGCGTCAGCTCGACCGCGTGATCGACCTGAACTTCTACCCGATCGAAACCGCCCGCCGCGGCAACCTGCGCTGGCGTCCGGTCGGCCTGGGCTGCATGGGCCTGCAGGACGTGTTCTTCCGCAAGCGTCTGGCCTTTGACAGTGCCGAAGCCCGCGCGCTGTCCAGGCAGATCGCCGAAACGATCTACTTCCACGCGCTGGAAACCTCGTGCGAGCTGGCCCAGGAACGCGGCAAGCACCCGTCCTTCGCCGACACCCGTGCGGCCAGCGGCGAGCTGCAGTTCGATGCCTGGAACGTGGTGCCCGAAGACACCGCCCGTTGGGACGCCCTGCGTGAGCGCATCAAGGAACACGGCCTGCGCAACTCGCTGCTGATCGCGATCGCCCCGACCGCGACCATCGCCTCGATCGCCGGTTGCTACGAGTGCGTCGAGCCGCAGGTCTCCAACCTGTTCAAGCGCGAAACGCTGTCCGGCGACTTCCTGCAGGTCAACCGTTACCTGGTGAACGAGCTGAAGAAGCTCGGCCACTGGACCCCGGAAATGCGCGACGCGATCAAGCTGGCCGAAGGCTCGATCCAGGGCATCACCCAGATCCCGGAAACGCTGCGCCACATTTACCGCACCGCCTGGGAACTGCCGATGCGTTCGCTGATCGACATGGCCGCCGACCGCGGCGCGTTCATCGACCAGTCCGCCTCGCTCAACCTGTTCATGGAAAGCCCGAACATCGGCGCGATGTCCTCCATGTACATGTACGCCTGGAAGCAGGGCATCAAGACCACGTACTACCTGCGTTCGCGCCCGGCGACCAAGATCGCCAAGACGACCGTCAGCAGCTACACCCCGGTCGAAGCCGTCGCCTGCTCGCTGGAAAACCCGGAAAGCTGCGAGGCGTGCCAGTAACCAAGGCGTGCCGGCCCACCGGGCCGGCACCGCCGGGTGCACGGACGGAAAATCACACATTCGGTAGCTACCGACCGTTGGTCGGTAGTCGCCAAGAAGGACGAAACACCATGGCCGACAAGCCGACTCAAATGCTGCTCGATCCAGGTTTTGAACTGACGTTGCGCCCGATGCGCTACCCGCAGTTCTATGACATGTATCGCAACGCGATCAAGAACACCTGGACGGTCGAGGAAATCAACTTCCAGATCGACATCAGCGACCTGCACGGCAAGATGTCGCCGGGCGAGCGCCACCTGATCCACCGCCTGGTCGCGTTCTTCGCCACCGGCGATTCGATCGTGTCCAACAATCTGGTGCTGAACCTGTATCAGCATCTGAACGCGCCGGAAGCGCGCATGTACCTGTCGCGCCAGCTGTACGAAGAAGCGCTGCACGTGCAGTTCTACCTGACCCTGCTCGACAACTACCTGCCCGATCCGGACGAGCGCGCCAAGGCGTTCGACGCGGTGGAGAACATCGATTCGATCAAGAAGAAGGCGGACTTCTGCTTCAAATGGATCGATTCGATCCAGAACCTGAAGCGCATCGAGACCCGTGACGAGCGTCGCCAGTTCCTGCTCAACCAGATCTGCTTCGCGGCGTGCATCGAGGGTCTGTTCTTCTTCGCGGCCTTCGCCTACGTCTACTACTTCCGTTCGCGCGGTCTGCTCAACGGTCTGGCCTCGGGCACCAACTGGGTGTTCCGCGACGAGAGCGCGCACATGGAGTTCGCCTTCGAGTGCGTGGACGTGATCCGCGAGGAAGAGCCGGACCTGTTCGACGATGCGATGAAGCAGGAGGTCTACGACATGCTGGCCGACGCGATCGAGTGCGAAGTGCAGTTCGCCGAGGACGTGCTGTCGGGCGGCGTGGCAGGCATTTCGACGCGCGACATGCGCCAGTATCTGCAGCATTGCGCGGACAATCATTTCCATCGCCTGGGCATGGAGAAGAAGTACAACGTGCGCAATCCGCTGAGCTTCATGGAGCTGCAGGACGTGCAGGAGCTGACCAACTTCTTCGAGCGTCGTTCCTCGGCCTACCAGGTGGGCGTGAAGGGCGAAGTGTCGTTCGACATGTCGTTCTGATCTGACGCTCACGTCGTGATTTCGAAAAGCCCCGGACATGTTCCGGGGCTTTTTGTTTGCGCTCTGCTTGCTTGAGCGTTGAAGCGTTGAGGCAACAGCGTTGGCGTCCGGATGCTGCGAGTAGAAGTGACCCGGGCAGGCGAATGCTGGACCCGCCGTAAATAGATCG
>DMZT01000114.1 GCA_003484865.1 Stenotrophomonas sp. | reverse complement strand
CGCTCTTCCGATCTCGTTTCTTTTTGTTGCTTCCGGTACGCCGCAACGAGCGGCCGTGGCTGTTGGCTGTGGCGGATGGGCCACCGGCCGTCCATCCCATCGTGCGTAGTGCCGCCGATCCCAATGCGCTCCGCCCTACCGCGCTCCGCCCTCGTGGCTCACGCGCGTCGCGCCCAGAATCCAGGTCATGTCCGAGGTCGACCACGGCACGATGTGCGCAGACCGCGCAGGCAATGGCGCCGCATCCTTGGGCCAGCCATCGATCCCGGCTGCGGCCTGCACCTCGACCGGGCCACTGTCTGCCGGCCAGCGCAGCTCGATCCCGTCCGGGCCCGGCGCCTGCCAACGCAGTCGTGACCAGCGACCTGCCTCGTCCAGCAGGGGCGCATCCTCGCCCTGCAGCTGCACATTGCGCACGACTGCCCCGCTCTTGAGCCGTACACGGAGTTCGCGCGTGCCTGCTGGTGCCAGCACGCGCAATATCGCCTGGCCCGTATCGGCATCGTAGGAGCGCTCGAAACGCACCGGCCCTGGCACCGCAATGGCGTCCGCCGTCGTTGCCCAGACAGATGTCAGATCCATCGCAGGAATCGGCAGGCGGGCAGGTTCAGCCTGCGCGCCGCCCAACGCACGCCGGCTCCAGTCAGACAGCTGCGGCAGTGAACTGACGCGGTGGTAGTGCTGGTTGTCTGGGTCCGCAACGAACAGCACCTGGGACAGCTCGGGGTAGCGCGTGCGGTCCGCCTCGGTGAATGACGCGGCGGCCAGTACACCCGCAGCCGCCAGCAGCGTCACGAGCGCAGCGATCGCGAACCCGCGTCCACCCTCGGCTATACGTACCCACGGCAGCAGCAATACGGCCAGCCACGCGAACGGCAACGCCAGCACCTCCGGCGTGCCGAAGCCGATCGCCTCGAACAGCTGCAGGGCAAAGTGGAAGACGTGCGCCAGAGCAAACGCGGTGATCACTGCCGCGGCAAGGACACGCAATGCGGACAGCGGCGCATGCGCCGGCAGCAGCCAGACCACCGCGGCCACCGCCAGCAGCGGCCACAGCAGCAACGGTGCCAGCTCCGGCGCCAGCACCTGCACGACCGCGCCGATGATCCAGGCCACCAGCAAGGCGCCCAGCCGCACGCTTTCACCGCGTGCAGCGGTTCCCGCGCTTGTCCAGGCCAGCAGCGCAACCAGCACGCCCAGCACCAGCCCGATCACATCGAACCCACCCCGCAGTGAGGCGCACGCACCGGCCAGCAGCGCGAGTGCGGCAGCCGGTTTGCGCGCGGCCCGGCAGGCCAGCAATGCACCCAACGCCACCACCACCCCGATGGACAACAGCCCCTCGCCCGCCGCCAGCGTCGAGAATGCCGCCAGCAGGTCGCGATTGTTCACCAGCGTGGCATCGCCACCGCCCAGCAGCCGGTACGACACACGCACCGCAAGCGCGACCGACAGCAGCGCCAGCGGCCACCACGCCACACCACTGACCACGCCGCGCCATCCGCCCAGGTTGAACGTGGCACGCCGTGCGACCACGACAAGGACCAGCAGCCCAAACGCCAGCACGCACCAGCCTGACCACACCGGCACGCTGATCATCCAGCCACCAGGAAGATCGCTGTAGATCGCATCCTGGGTGGAGGTCGGCAGTGTCGCCGAGGTCGCCAGCCGGCGCACCAGCGGCAGCACCTGCGCGCCCATGTGCTGCACGCTGCCCGGGTCGAGATTGGCCACGCTCGCCGTGGCGGCGTGGTAGTCGATCTGGCTGCCGATGATCGCGAAGTTGAGGCCGGGAATACCTTTCTGCGCCGGCACCGTGAAGTCGGTGCCGTTGGGCATGTAGCGGTAGACGAAACCGGTCAGCGAATTGCCCAGCGGCTGCGGCGCGAGTTTGGCGAACGTGCCCAGCAGCGCCGCGTTGCCCGGCCCGGTTTCGAACAGCACCGCACGGCCACTGCTGCCGCGGGCTTCCAGATTGACGACCGTGCCGATACGCGACGACAGCGGATGCGAGGCGAAGAACGCACGCGCGCCAAGCAGGCCGGCCTCCTCCGCATCGGTGAACAGGAAGACCACGTCACGCTGCCGCAGATCGTTCTGCAGCGCACGCGAGATCTCCAGCATCACCGCCACGCCGAGGCCATCGTCGGCTGCGCCGGGCGAATGGGGAACGGTATCGTAGTGCGCCATCAGCAGCACCGCCGGCAGGCTGCGATCGCGGCCCGGCAGCACCGCAACCACGTTCTCGACATTGGCGGCGCGCACACCACGTCCGTCGCCCGAACCGTACTCGGCGGCTGCCTGGCCACGCTGCACGGATACCTGGAGTCCGGCCTGCTGCAGGTGGTTCACCAATTGGTCGCGAACCCTTGCCGCAGCCGCTGAGCCGGTGGGATGCGGCTCGGCCGCGATCCAGCTCAAGTGCTGCATCGCACGTGCGGCCGAGAACTCGGTGGTGGCGATGGTGGCTGGCTTTGGCGGCGGGGTTTTCTGCGCGCTCCAGGCGGACCAGGCGGCGATGACGATGCTGAGGAGCAGCAGTGGCAGCGTGTAGCGTGCGACGCCGCGGGATGACCGGAGCGCGCTCATGCGCGCACCCTGTGGTCTAGGTCATTCGCCAGGCTGCAGAGGCGCGGGATAAGGAGCACAGGGGCAATCCAGCAAGGGGACCTTCACAGGATTACAAAGCAATTTCCGATATGTCAAACAATTTTCTGATCAGCCAAGATGCGGGTTCCCCTCGTGATTCACTGCGGAACTGGGAACGCCGAAGCACCGGTCGAACGCCCAGTTGTAGGCGAACGTATAAAAAGGGATGTAGACGATGAACACCAGGTCCAGTACGAACGCCTGCGTCAGCGTGATGCCCAGCCACCATGCGATGAGCGGGACCAGAAAGCACACCAGGGTCAGCTGGAACGCCACGGCATGCAGCACACGTCGGCGTACCGTGCGGGTGCGGTCGCGCTGGCGCCGCTCCCATGCCTCGAACAGGTAGTTGAAGCTCACGTTCCATACCGTGGCTATCCCCGTGATCATCAGCGCCAGTAGTCCGGTCGTGGCCGGTGACTTGCCGGTCAGCACCGTCATGACCATCGTTCCCACCGCGAGTCCCAGAAGCTCATAGCCCCCGACGTAGATCACCTTGCGCTTTACGCCCTGCATCACATCCTCCTGCTCGGTCACTGGCGAAGGGTGTGATGCTATATTCAGAATCACTGACTGAAAAAGTCATCTCCTTTCAGAATTATTGAAAGATATATGTCCCTCTCCAGCGATGACATCGATCTCTTCCTCGCTGTGGTCGACCACGGCTCCTTCTCCGGCGCGGCCCGCGCGCTGCGTCGGGTGCCCTCCGCAGTAAGCATGGGCATCGCAAACATCGAGGCCGGATTGGGTTATCCACTGTTTGACCGCTCGCGCCGCGAGGCGTTACCGACCGCACAAGCACTGGCCCTGCTGCCCCACGCGCGCTCCGTCGCCAGCAGGTTGCGGCTGTTGCAGATCCATGCCGTGGAGCTTTCGCAGAATCTGGAGAGCACTCTGACCGTCGCTGTCGCCGCCGGCGTTCCGGACCAGACGTTGCTGGAGGCGCTCGCCCGGGTGGGCTGTCGGTACCCTCTGCTGCGGGTGAACCTGCTTCGACTGCCCCAGGACCAGGCTCGCGAGATGCTGCACCAGGAGCGGGCCGATCTGGTCCTGCTGCCCGTCTCCACGGAGGTGGATCGAGAAGAGGCCTTCACCTATGTCACCAACGTTCTTTTCATCGCCGTCGCTTCGGCCACGGCGGACACGCCCGGTCTCCCGGCGGGCCTTCGGCGCCTGGAGGATCTCAGCGGCAGCCGCCAGATCGTGGTGGCTGGGCCAGACGACGACGTCGCAGATCGTCGGCTGCTGGTGTCCGACGCCCGCTGGCATGTGGACTCTGTGGAGGCTGCGCTGGGGCTGGTGGAACGCGGTGCTGGCTGGGCCAACCTGCCGGCGGATGTTGTTGAGGTCGCCGTTTCTGCTGGACGCGTGAAAGTGCTGGCGTTCGACAACCTGGAGAACGGCGTGGCGATGCCGGTGCACCTGGTGTGGCTGCGCAGGAAGCCGGTGCGACGTGCCGCTGGCGATGTGATCGCGCTGATGCGCGACCACCTCTGACCCCGTACACCCGAAGAGAACAGAAAAGCCCGCATTTCTGCGGGCTTCCGTGTACGTCCGTGTGTCTAGATACCAGCCAGGGCTGGACGCTGACTCACTCCCACTCGATCGTCGCCGGCGGCTTCCCCGAGATGTCATAAACAACCCGCGACACTCCCCGCAGCTCATTGATGATCCGGTTGCTCACCGTGCCCAGGAACTCATACGGCAGATGCGCCCAATGCGCCGTCATGAAATCAATCGTCTCCACCGCGCGCAGTGCGATCACCCACTCATACGCACGCGCGTCACCGACCACGCCCACCGACTTCACCGGCAGGAACACCGCGAACGCCTGGCTGGTCTTGTCGTACAGATCGGCCTTGCGCAGTTCGTCGATGAAGATCGCATCGGCCTTGGCCAGCAGTTCGGCGTACTCACGCTTCACTTCGCCGAGGATGCGCACGCCCAGGCCCGGGCCCGGGAACGGGTGGCGGTAGACCATGCTGCGCGGCAGGCCGAGTTCGACGCCGAGGCGACGCACTTCGTCCTTGAACAGCTCACGCAGCGGCTCGACCAGGCCCAGCTTCATGTGCTCCGGCAGGCCGCCGACGTTGTGGTGGCTCTTGATCACGTGGGCCTTGCCGGTCTTGCTGCCGGCCGACTCGATCACGTCGGGGTAGATGGTGCCCTGCGCCAGCCACTTGGCATTCTTCAGCTTGGTGGATTCTTCATCGAAGATGTCCACGAACAGGTTGCCGATGATCTTGCGCTTGGCTTCCGGATCGCTCACGCCTTCGAGCTTGCTGAAGTAACGGTCGGCCGCGTTGACGCGGATCACCTTGACGCCCATGTGCTCGGCGAACATCGCCATCACCTGGTCGCCTTCCTGCCAGCGCAGCAGGCCGGTATCGACGAACACGCAGGTCAGCTTGTCGCCGATCGCCTTGTGCAGCAGCGCAGCCACGACGGACGAATCGACGCCGCCGGACAAGCCCAGGATCACTTCGTCATCGCCGACCTGCTCGCGCACGCGGGCGATCTGGTCGTCGATGATGTTGGCGGCGGTCCACAGGGTTTCGCAGCCGCACACGTCCACCACGAAGCGGCGCAGCAGCGCCTGGCCCTGCAGGGTGTGGGTCACTTCCGGGTGGAACTGCACGCCGTACCAGCGCTTCTCTTCGTTCGCCATCGCGGCCACCGGGATGCGATCGGTCACGGCCGTCACGGTGAAGCCCGGGGGCGCGACGGAGACGTGGTCGCCGTGGCTCATCCAGACATTCAACTTCGGCTCGCCACCGTGGTCGCTCAGGCCCTTGAACAGCGCATCCGGGGCGACGACGTTGACTTCGGCATGGCCGAACTCACGCTGGTCGGCCGCTTCGGTGGCGCCACCGAGCTGCGCGGCCAGGGTCTGCATGCCGTAGCAGATGCCGAAGATCGGCAGGCCGCTGTCGAACACTTCCTGCGGTGCGGCGGGCGCGCCCGGCAGGGTGGTCGATTCCGGGCCGCCGGACAGGATGATGCCCTTGGCGCCGAACGCGGCGATGTCGGCCGGGTTGTGGTCCCACGCCCAGATTTCGCAGTACACGCCGAGCTCGCGGATGCGGCGCGCGATCAGCTGGGTGTACTGAGCACCGAAATCGAGGATGAGGATCTTGTCGTTATGGATGTTGGTCATGGTGCCCGGGCAATGCAGGAGTAAATACGGGAAACACAGCGTCGTTACCGGCGGCGGATAGAGAAAGAGGAACGGGAATCAGCTTCCTCGTTCCTCTTTGCTCATGCCGCATCAGGCGCGGTAGTTCGGCGGCTCTTTGGTGATCTGCACGTCGTGGACGTGGCTCTCACGTTGGCCGGCGCCGCTGATCTTGACGAACTTCGGCTTGCTGCGCATGTCTTCGACGGTGCCGCAGCCCACGTAACCCATGGTGGCGCGCAGGCCGCCCATCAGCTGGTGGATGATGCCGCCGACCGGGCCGCGATACGGCACGCGGCCTTCGATGCCTTCGGGCACCAGCTTGTCGGCGCTGGAGGCGTCCTGGAAGTAGCGGTCCTTGGAGCCCTTCTCCATCGCGGCCAGCGAGCCCATGCCGCGGTAGCTCTTGTAGGAGCGGCCCTGGAACAGCTCGGTCTCGCCGGGCGATTCCTCGGTACCGGCCAGCAGGCCACCGATCATGATGGTGGAGGCACCGGCGGCGAGCGCCTTGCCGATGTCACCGGAGTAGCGGATGCCACCGTCGGCGATCAGCGGGATGCGGTCCTGCAGCGCCTCGGCGACCAGGTCGATCGCGGTGATCTGCGGCACGCCAACGCCGGCGACGACGCGCGTGGTGCAGATCGAGCCCGGGCCGATGCCGACCTTGACAGCGGCGCCAGTGCGGCTTCACCGGTGCAGATGTTGCCACCGACAACCTGCACCTGCGGGAAGTGCTTCTTGACCCAGCTGACGCGGTCCAGCACGCCCTGCGAGTGGCCGTGCGCGGTGTCCACCACCAGCACGTCCACCCCGGCGGCGACCAGCGCCTCGACCCGGCGGTCGGTATCACCACCGACGCCGACGGCCGCGCCGACCAGCAGGCGGGTGGCGGTGTCCTTGGCGGCATTCGGGTAATCGGTGTTCTTCTGGATGTCCTTGACGGTGATCAGGCCGCGCAGGGCGAACTCATCGTTGACGACCAGGATCTTCTCGATGCGGTTGCGGTGCAGCAGCTGCAGCACTTCATCGGAGGCCGCGCCTTCCTTGACCGTGATCAGCCGATCCTTCTTGGTCATGATGTGGCGGACCGGATCGTCCAGCTCGGTCTCGAAGCGCATGTCACGGTGGGTGACGATGCCGACCAGCTGGCCGCCGCCGTCCACCACCGGCACGCCGGAGATGTTGCGCGCCTGGGTCAGGGCCAGCACGTCGCGGATGGTGGTCTCCGGGCCGACGGTGATCGGGTCGCGGATGACGCCGGCCTCGAACTTCTTGACCTTGGCCACTTCGGCAGCCTGCTGCTCGACGCTCAGATTCTTGTGGATGATGCCCATGCCGCCGAGCTGGGCCATGGCGATGGCCAGGCGGGCTTCGGTGACGGTATCCATGGCAGCCGAGAGGATCGGAAGCTTCAGCCGCAGGTCGCGCGTCAGGCGCGTTTCCAGACTGACATCCTTGGGCAGGATGATGGAATGAGCGGGGACGAGGGAGACGTCGTCGTAGGTGAGAGCTTCAGCCTGGATGCGCAGCATCGGCATACCCGAGATGTGGGGAAGCGCGACATTTTACCCTGATTCGGGCGTCATTGGCAGGGGGCAGGTGCGACGCTGTGTCGCGCCGACGAACCCGGTAGAGCCGACCGTTGGTCGGCTACGCCTGGATCGGGTAGAGCCGACCGTTGG
>DMZT01000115.1 GCA_003484865.1 Stenotrophomonas sp. | reverse complement strand
CCGCTCTTCCGATCTGGGCCGGCGACAACGGGGCCACCGGCGGAACCGGGGTAGCGCCCGGCGGTGCCGGATCGGCGGTCGGCTCGATCACGCTGCCATCGGCGGCCAGCTCGGTAACGCTGCTCTGGGCCGGCAGATTGACCTTGACCACGAACATGTACGGCAGCGACTTGATGTCCGCCACCGGGCTGCTGGCGGCACCGGCCCTGTCACGCTCCGGCGCCTTGGCCTCGATGATCGACAGCTCCGGATTGGTCATCCAGCCCGAGCTTTCCAGGTTGCGCATGTAAGCACTGACACGGGCATTGGACTGGGTGCGGCCTTCCAGCGTCAGCACGTCGCCCTCCTGCTTGAGCGTGGTCAGCACCACCCCATCGGGGATGGTCCGGACCAGCGCATCGAACAGGTGCACCATCTGCGAGCGCTTGGCCTGCAGTTCCTCGATCACGGCCTTGCGCGCCAGCAGGCGGTCCTTCTGGCGGTCCAGGCGCTCGATCTCCTTGTTCTGCTCCTTGACCTTCTCGATCTCGGCCTGCAGGAAGGTGTTGCGATCGCTCTGCCCGCTGACCTGACGGTCGTAGTAGAACCAGATCAACAGCGACAGCAGCAACCCACCGATGGCGGCGGCACCGAGCATGGCGTAGAAGTCGCGCTGGCGTTGCTTGCGCCGCTCGGCGCGCCAGGGCAATAAATTGATGCGCGCCATCAGTCAAAGCTCCTCAGCGCCAGACCGGTGGCGATCATCAGCGCCGGGGCATCCTGGGCCAGGGCATGTGCCTGCACCTTCGGGCCGAGCGTCATCTGTGCCAGCGGGTTGGCCACCACGGTGGCCACGCCCAGCTGCTCTTCCACCATGTCCGGCAGGCCGGTCAGGGCTGCGCAGCCCCCGGCGAGCACGATGTGATCGACCCGGTTGAACTCGCTGCCGGCATAGAAGAACTGCAGCAGACGGCTGATCTGCTGGACCGTGGCTTCCTTGAACGGCTCGAGCACTTCCATCTCGTAGCTTTCCGGCAACCCGCCCTGGCGCTTGGCCAGCCCGGCTTCTTCGTAGGTCAGCCCATACCGGCGCATCACTTCGTCGGTCAGCTGCTTGCCGCCGAATACCTGCTCGCGGCTGTACAGGCTGCGGCCACCGCGCAGGACGTTCAGGGTGGTCATGGTGGCGCCGATGTCCACCAGCGCGACCACGCCATCACTGGCCACCGGCAGCTCGCTGGCGACCAGGGCAAAGGCGTTCTCGACCGCGAAGGCCTCCACGTCCATGACCCGTGCCACCAGCCCGCCCAGTTCCAGCGCGGACTGGCGCAGCTCGACGTTCTCTGAACGCGAGGCGGCCAACAGCACCTGGACCATTTCCGGGTTGTTCGGAATCGCACCCAGCACTTCGAAATCGAGGTTCACTTCCTCGATCGGGTACGGGATGTAGTTGACCGCTTCGAGCTCGACCTGGGCTTCCATGTCGTTCTCGTCCAGATCGGCAGGCATCGGGATCAGCTTGGTGATCACGGCCGAGCCGGCCACGGCGGCGGCGGCGTGCCGTGCCTTGGTTCCAGAGCGGTTCACGGCACGTCGAATGGCCTCCCCGACCGCTTCGACCTCCACGATGTTCTTTTCCACGACCGCATTCGGCGGAAGTGGTTCCACGGCGTAATGTTCCACGCGGAAACGATTGCCGCTGCGGGATAACTGCAACAGCTTTACTGCAGTCGAGCTGATATCGACGCCGATAAGAGGCGACTGGCTTTTTGGGATAAGCCCCACGGTTTCTCCCCTGCCGATGGGCACTTGGACGCAGAACCTGCGACCGCGCATTAATAACGTTTTTTTTGCAAATCGCAACCGTCAAGCTGTAAAACGAGCACTACGGCTCGTTTCACGCGTCCCCAGACGGTGATCGACTGCTCTCCCCGGGAACACCCCCAGCCGTTCCCTTGCGTAATCTATACTCTGCGACCACGAAATTCGCAATCGGAATCTGTCACTGATGACACGTCTTCGCCGTTGGCTGCGCTGGATGCTGGTCGCGTTCCTGGTCCTGGCATTGATCGGCGCCGCGGTTGCCGGTGGCCTGTATTACGCCGTCTCCTCCAAGCTCCCGGACGTGCAGACCCTGCGCGACGTGGAGATGCAGGAGCCCATGTACGTCTATGCCAGCGATGGCAAGTTGATGGCGGTGTTCGGGGAAACCCGGCGCACCCCCATCACCATGAAGGACGTCCCCGAGCGCCTCAAGCAGGCGTTCCTCGCCACCGAGGATGCCCGCTTCTACGAGCATGGCGGCGTGGACTACAAGGGCATCGGCCGCGCGGTCTGGCTGCTGGCCACCACCAATGACAGGCGCGTGCCCGGTGGCTCGACCATCACCCAGCAGGTCGCCCGCCAGTTCTTCCTGAGCTCGGAATACAGCTACACCCGCAAGCTGGCCGAGATCCTGCTGGCACGCAAGATCGAGAGCGAGCTGAGCAAGGACGAGATCTTCGAGCTGTACCTGAACAAGAGTTTCTTCGGCAACCGCGCCTACGGCGTGGCCGCCGCGGCCGAGTTCTATTACGGCAAGAAGCTGGGGGAGCTGGACCTGGATGAGATGGCCTCGCTGGCCGGCATCCCCAAGTTCCCCTCCTCGGGCAACCCGATCAGCAATCCCGAGCGTGCCCGCGAGCGCCGTGACTTCTATGTGCTGCAGCGCATGGCCAGCCTGGGCTTCGTCTCCCAGGCCGAGGCCGACGCGGCCAAGGCCGTGCCGATGCATGCCACCGCGCACGAGCCGCCGGTGCAGGTCGAAGCGCCTTACGTGGCCGAGCTGGTGCGCCAGGAAATGATCGCCCGCTTCGGCGGCGACGTGGTCAACAAGGGTTACCACGTGACCACCACGATCAACGCCGAGCTGCAGACCGCGGCCAACCTGTCGGTGCGCGATGGCCTGCTGGCCTACGACCACCGCCACGGCTGGCACGGCGTGGAGCAGCACGTGGAGGTGCCGGCCGATGCCGATGCCGCCGCGCTGGCCACCAAGCTGTCCGGCATTCCGGCACAGACCGGCCTGCTGCCGGCGATCGTGGCAGCCACCGCCGCCGATGGCAGCGCGACCGTGGTGCTGGGCAACCGCAGCGAAGTGGTGCTGCCGGCCAGCGCCGCCCGCTGGACCAACAAGACGCCGGCCAAGCTGGTCACCCGCGGCGACATCGTGCGCGTGCGCGCCGGCGAAAAGGAAGGCGAGTGGCTGCTCGACCAGATCCCGCGCGGCCAGGCCGCGCTGGTCTCGCTGGACGCTGAAAACGGCGCACTGAAGGCACTGGTGGGCGGCTTCAGCTTCTCCGGCAACAAGTTCAACCGTGCCACCCAGGCGCGTCGCCAGCCGGGCTCGAGCTTCAAGCCCTTCATCTACGCGGCCGCCTTCGACAAGGGCTTCAACCCGGCCTCGATCGTGCTCGATGCGCCGGTCGTGTTCCGCGACCGCCGCGGCAAGACCTGGTCGCCGCAGAACGACGGCGGCGGTTTCCGCGGCCCGATGCGCCTGCGTGAAGCGCTGGTGCAGTCGCGCAACCTGGTCTCGGTGCGACTGCTCGATGGCATGGGCGTGGATTACGCGCGCAAGTACATCAGCGAGTTCGGCTTCGCCGAGGCCGAGCTGCCGCCGAACCTGTCGATGTCGCTGGGCACCGCATCGCTGACGCCGCTCTCGGTGGCCCGCGGTTACGCGGTGTTCGCCAACGGCGGCTCGCGCGTGGACACCTGGCTGATCGACCGGGTGACCGACCGCGACGGCGTGGAAGTCTTCAAGGAAAACCCGGCCATCGCCTGCCGCGACTGCGCCGGCACCAGCGGGGTGCCGGTCAGCCAGGTGGTGGATGGCTTCAACTTCGGCTCCGCGCCGGCGGCCAATGCCGCGCCGGCCAAGCCGCAGCAGGCTACGTCCACCGCCGCCGCCGAAACGCCGGTGCCGGTGAACCCGGATGCCAAGGTCGCCCCGCGCGCGATCGATGCGCGTACCGCATACCAGCTCAACTCGATGATGCGCGACGTGGTCCAGCGCGGCACCGGCACCGCGGCCAAGGTGCTCGGCCGCGAGGACGTCGGCGGCAAGACCGGCTCGACCAACGATCACCGTGATGCGTGGTTCTCCGGTTTCGGTGGCCCCTACGCGACCACGGTGTGGGTCGGCCGCGATGACTTCCGCTCGCTCGGCTACCGCGAGTACGGCGGCCGCGCTGCCCTGCCGATCTGGATCGAGTACATGCGCGTTGCGCTCAAGGACACCCCGATCGCGCAGAACGAGCCGCCCTCGGGCATGGTCCAGGCCACCCTCAACGGCGCAACCGAGTGGGTCAAGGTGGAGGACATGGAGAAGCTGGAGGAGTACGACTTCAACAGCCATGCGCCCCAGGCCGACGACGCCGCGTTCGATATCTTCTGACCGCATGCGCCGGGTCCGCCCGGCGCCCCAACGCCCCGGTAGAGCCACCCC
>DMZT01000116.1 GCA_003484865.1 Stenotrophomonas sp. | reverse complement strand
ACCCCGGGCATGCCCGGGGTTTTTTGATCGCATCCGGGCCGCCAGCGGCCCGTTACCGGCGCTTCTTGCGCACGTAGAGCACCAGCGAGTGCTCTTCCAGCTCGTAGCCATGGTCGGCCGCGATCTTGCGCTGCAGCTCCTCGATCTCATGGCTTTCAAATTCGATGATCTTGCCGCTGTCCACATCGACCATGTGGTCGTGGTGGCCACCGCGATCCAGCTCGTAGACGGCCTGGCCGCCTTCGAAATTGTGCTTCAGCACCAGGCCGGCGGCCTCGAACTGGGTCAGCACCCGGTACACCGTGGCCAGGCCGATCTCATCACCGTGCTCCAGCAGCTGGCGGTAGATGTCTTCGGCGGTCATGTGGTGGCTGGCATTGCGCTGCTCGAGCAGCGCCAGGATCCGCATACGCGGGTGGGTCACCTTGAGGCCGACTTTGCGCAGGTCGTGGGTTTCCATAGTTCTCCGTTCATTGGCGATTTAGCGCCAGCTGCCTCGGATTGGGTCGCGGCGACACGTCGGGAGTGTATCATCGACTCGATTTCCCCAAACGCCATTCCCCGATGCGCAATCTCCTGCTGGTCGCCGCCGTTGCCCTGTCCACCACGGGCTGCGGCATCATTTACAAGCAACCCATCTATCAGGGCAACCTGATCCGGGAGCAGGCCGTCGGTCAGCTGCAGGTGGGCCAGAGCAAGCAGCAGGTCAACGCCCTGCTTGGCACGCCCTCCATCCCGGACCCGTTCCACGCCCAGCGCTGGGACTACACCGCCAGCCAGCGCGTGAACCGCGTGGGCAAGACGGAAGTGAAGAACTTCACCGTCTACTTCGAGAACGATGCGGTCACCCGCTGGGACGGCGAGTACTTCGCCAGCGACGACGCCCAGCTGGCCCGCAGCACGCTGCGCCAGTTCGGCCGCAACCTGCCCAAGGACAAGAAGAAGCGCGGCCGCTGAGGCCTGCCTTCTTCACTCAGCTGCCGGCGCGTGCGCGCCGGCGGCGGTTGTCTTTCGGGTCGGCCAGCAGCGGACGCAGCAGCTCGACCCGGTCGCCCTCGCGCAGCACCTGATCCGGCTTGGCCAGCAGGCCGTGCACGGCTACGGCCGGGCATTGCGCGCTGCCGTCAATGGCGGCCACCGCGATGGCCTCGGCGATCGTGGCGCCTTCGGGCAGCGACAGCACCCGCGACGCGGCCCGATCGGGCCAGGCCAGCACCACCTCGACGGTGATCACCGCTCAGTCCTGGGCGTCGGCGACGCGGACGAAATCGTTCACCATGCGGTCGGCCAGGCCCTGGAAGCCCAGCGCCAGGGCCGGACCAAGCAGACGTGAGGTCGGCTCGAACTCCAGCGTCAGCGTGACCTTGCAGGCGTCCTCGGCCAGCGCATGGAACTCCCAGCGCCCGTGCAGACGCTTGAACGGCCCGTCCTTGAGCTGCATATCGATGCTGTGCGGGCGCTGCAGCGTGTTCTCGGTCATGAACCAGGTCGAGAACGACCCAAAGCCCAGATCCAGGCGCGCGACCAGGCGGTCCGGGCCAGACTCCAGGATCTGCGAGGCCGAACACCAGCGGAAGCGGCGCGGATAGGCGTCAATATCATTGACCAGGTCGAACATGCGGGCAGCCGAATGTTCGACCAGGGCACTACGTCGGATAGTTGGCATGCGATACAGATGTCTGATGAATCGACCGGGCGTGCCCGAATCGGAGACAATAGGGGAATGAGCAAGAACAGCGGCAAGGATAAAGCAAAGGACGCGACGGCCAACAAAACCATCGCGCTCAACAAGCGTGCCCGTCACGAGTACCACATCGAAGATCGCTTCGAAGCCGGCCTGGCCCTGCAGGGCTGGGAGGTCAAGTCGATCCGCGCCGGGCGCGGCAACATCATCGATGCCTACGCCTACGTGCGTGATGGCGAGATCTACCTGATCGGCGCGCAGATCACCCCGTTGATCCAGGCCTCCTCCCACATGGTGGCCAACGACCGTCGCGAGCGGAAGCTGCTTCTGCATCGCAGTGAGATCGACAAGCTGATCGGCAAGGTGCAGCGCGATGGCTACACGATCGTGCCCACCGCGATGTACTGGAGCAAGAACAAGATCAAGCTCGAGATCGCGCTGGCCAAGGGCAAGCAGACCCACGACAAGCGCGATGCCGAGAAGGACCGGGACTGGGCGCGGGAGAAGTCGCGCACGATGCGCCGGCACAACCGCGACGCCTGATGACGCGCACGGTGCCCGCAGCGGGCATCCAGCCGGCCAGCGCCGAGGACACCCGCGCGGTGTTCGCTGGTCTGCTGGCCTTCAACCAGGCCGCCAGTGGCGACGCCCTGGACGACCAGCCGGTCAACCGGGTCATACGTGATGCTGCCGGCCGCGTTGTGGCCGGGATCGCCGCTGATGTCTGTGGCGGCTGGCTGATGGTGCATGCGCTCTGGGTGGATGACACCCGCCGCGGCGAAGGATTAGGCCAGGCCCTGCTGGCCGATGCCGAGCAGCAGGCCCGCGCGCTCGGCGCGCACGCCGTGACGCTGGATACCTTCTCCTGGCAGGCGGAGGGCTTCTACCTCAAGCAGGGCTATGAAGTGTTCGGCCGGCTGCAGGATTTTCCGCCTGGGCATCAGCGGCTGTATCTGCGCAAGCGGCTGTAGCCCCTGCCTGACAGCCGCCAGTGCTGCGCCCCGGCACCATCGGCAGGCGGCCTTAGTGGCGCGACGTCCGCCTCGCCTGCCCCCCGCGGCCCCCGCACGGAAACGATCTTTCCCCGCCAACCCCGCACAGCTGTCAGAATCCCCGCATTGATACGGAAAGGATCCGCGCGTGACTCTTGAAACTACCCCGGCACCCGCACAGGCGGCGGACGAACTGACCACCCTGCGCGCCGACGTGGCGGCGCTGGAGTTCATCTTTGACGAACTCGCCCGCGCCATGGACCCGGCCGCGCTGCTCAAGGTGCTGACCTACCTGATCCGCAACGCCAAGCGCGCGGCCTCGGAGACCCAGAGCTACGACACCCTGGAACATCGCCGCTTGGTGGCCCAGGTGGAATCGCTGATGGCCCGGGTTGAGCCGCAGGCCAAGAAGCAGGCGATGACCGTGCGCAACGAGCACAATCGCCTGAAGAAGGAAAAGGCCCGCCACAAGGCTGACAGCCGCCGCCAGCTGCAGAAGTAAGCGCGGACGGGCAAGGTGACTGTTCAGCTGGATTGGAGTAGCATCCAACCCGTCAAGTAGGAGTCCGGTGCTGTTTTCCGGATGAAGTGCGGTTCTTGAAGAAACCGGGGGTGCATTGGTTTCGACGGGGGTTGTGAAGTTACTTGGTGCATGCCGAGGGGGCAGCTTTCCTCGTTAATCCAGCAGCAAACTTTTAGTTGCCAACGACGACAACTACGGTTCGAACGACTTCGCAATCGCTGCCTAAAAACAGCTTTAGCGTTTAGTTCTACAGCCGCCTTAGGCGAACCCCCGAACCTACTTGTGCCCGTGCTCGTAGATGTAGGGTCATTATCACGGAACCGGTTGTGATGGCTGCCTGTCAGTCACGACTTAACTAAAGCAGGCTGGTCCTGGGGTGCGCTTTGCACACCGTGCTGCCACAGGATGAGATTCAACGGTGAGCTAAGCATGTAGTACCGGGGATGGAGTGCCTTCGGACGGCGGTTCAATTCCGCCCACCTCCACCAATTAGCCGTTTCGACGGTGCATCAAAGGCTGGAACCCTAGAGAAATCGAAGGTCCCGGCCTTTTTTGTGCCCGTCTTCCGCCAGCAAGACAGCCGCTCAGCCCCTCACGGCAACGTGAACTTCCGCGCCATCCGCAGCGGCCACACCGAGGTGAACTGCGCACCGCCCACCAGCCGGTATGCCGCGGACACGCTGTGCAGCACGCCCATCGCCTCCAGCACATCCTTGGTCTTCCGGAAGGTCGGGCGCGGATCCGCAGTGAACATGAAAAGGTTGATTTCTTTCGCGCTGACGTCGTAACCGTCCAGCGTCGCGGCCTTGCCGAGCGCGGTGGTCAGTTCGGCCTCCAGCGTGGCCAGAAAGGCCTCATCATCCAGCGACTTTCGCCAGAACTTGATCACAAGCTGGTAATCCATCAGGCGTTCCCGTCGTTCAAGAAGTGAACCGCCAAGGGTACCCGCATGGCAGGCATCACGCTGTCTTTGAAGCGGCGGCAATCGTCTGTGCCAGCCGGTCGGCGATGGCCTGCCGCACCTCCGGCGCCAGCCGCGAGCGCGACAGCGCTTCGAACACCCACATGCCGTCGGCGGCGAGCTTGGCGATGAACAGGTCCAGCGCAGCCGGATCGCTCAGGTCCTGCGGCGTGGGCGGCGACCAGCGCTCGACCACTGCGGTCCACGGCTGCATGTTCTCGTCGGTGGCGGCTGCATCGAACATCAGCTGCAGTTCGGCCCGGGTGGCCGTCTGTGCGCAGGTGAGCGCGTAGGACTGGTAGCGCTCGGGGGGCCCTGCCGCGTCGGCAGGTTTGCCCGCGGCCTCGATCATGCTCGCCTCCCACACGCCGGCCAGGTGCTGGTGGATGCCCTGCAGCAGCGCATCGCGCGAGGGGAAGTGATACAGCAGCCCGCCCCGGGCGATGCCGGATTCGCTGGCGACCGCTTCAAAGGTCAGTGCGGTGATGCCGTCGCGTTCGATCACACGGACGGCGGCATCCAGGATGTTGGTTCGGTTGCTCGGGCGCATGGGTCAGTGGGCGTGGGAGACGGTGGTGGCCGTGCCGGGGCCATGGCGGCGCAGCAGCACGCCGGTGGTGACGGTGCCGACCAGCAGCACCCCGGCAATCACATACAGTACCCAAACGTAGCTGGCGTCGTAGGCGGTGCTGGCCGCTGCCAGCCACCCGGCGTCGCCGCCCGGTTGTGCGGCCAGTGCAAGCGCCTGCTGGATGCTCTGGCCCGCACCGGCGTCCACGCCGTCCGGCAGCGTCACGGTGGCCGAGTACAGCGCGGCGATCAGGCTGCCCAGCAGGGAGACCGCGAACAGGCTGCCGAACTCATAGGACACTTCCTCCACCGAGGAGGCCATGCCAGCGCGATGCGGGGGCACGTTGCCGATGATCGCGGTGGAGGCGACGGAGATGGTGGCGCCCATGCCCAGCCCGGTCAGCAGCAATCCGGCGAGGGTCCAGCCGAGGTGGCCGCCGAAGGTGGCCGCGACCAGCACCACACCGGCGGTGCCCACGCCCAGCCCGCCGGTGATCAGCGGCAACAGCCCGACGCGGTGCAGGAACATGCCGCCGAAAATGGCGCTGGGCAGGCACCCGATCGCCACGATAGACACCAGCAGGCCCGCCTGCAACGGGGTGTAGTCGGCCACCAACTGGAAACGCTGGGTGGTCAGCAGCTGCAGGCCGGCGATGGCGAACATCGCGAACGCCGCAGACAGGACGCCGGCCAAAAACGGAGCGTTACGGAAGATGGCCACGTCGAGCATCGGGTACGGCAGCCGGCGCTGGCGGCGCAGGAACAGCACCAGCCCCACCACGAAGACCAGCGCCGCACCGGCTGCCAGCCCCCAGTTCGGCGGCGCATGCGCAACCTCCTTGATCGCCACCACCAGCCCGGACAAGGCGACCAGGCTGAGCAACGAGGAGATCAGGTCCCACGGCTTGCTTGCATCGGGCGTGCCATGGGGCGCGAACAGCACCGCCCCGACCATGGCCAGCAGCACGATCGGCACATTGATGAGGAACACCGCGCCCCACCAGAAGTGCGCCAGCAGCACGCCACCGACGATCGGGCCGAGGGCCGCGCCGACGATGGAAATGCAGCCCCATACGGCGATGGCCAGATTGCGCTCGCGTTCGTCCTCGAAGGTCAGGCTGATCAGCGCCAGCGTGGCCGGCATCATCGCCGCCGCGCCCACGGCCAACAGCGCGCGGGCGGCGATCAGCAGATTGGCGTCCGGCGCGAACGCGGCCAGCAGCGAGGCGATCCCAAAAATCACCAAGCCGATCAGGAACATGCGCCGGTGCCCCAGCCGGTCGCCGAGGGTACCGGCACCCAGCAGCAGGCCAGCCATCACCAGGGGATAGGCGTTGATGATCCACAGGCCCTGCAGCGGGGTCGCGCCCAGTTCCTTGGTCAGCGTGGGCAAGGCGGTGTAGAGCACCGAGTTGTCGAGGGTGATCAGCAACAGGCCGGCGGCAACGGTGAGCAGCAGGCTCCAGCGCTGGGTCTTGGTCGGGGTCATGGTGCGCAAAGGGGGGGCGACGGGATCGTAACTATACAGGACGTCCTGTTATGTTTTACCAACCTGGCGCCCACGCGTTCAGCCTACGGCGGCGCACCGTGTGCGCACTGCGCGCTGGCCGGTGCGTCGGCCCAACCGCGTTTACCTCATTGCAGGGGGCTCACCCGGGCAGGCAGGCGCCTGTCCGATATGGACTGTGTCGGGGGAACGCTATGGACGGACAGAAAGAGGCTTTTCGGCTGGCGCAGGCCGAGTTGGCGCAGTGCTGGGGAGGCGGGGTGTCGGCCGCCGAGCGCTGGGCGGTGTATGACGCGATCCATGATCGGCTGGTCGCACAGTGGCCCAACGAGGCCCATCGCATCGTCGGCATGATGGTGCTGTGGGTGACCGAGATCCGCGGCACCTGCCCTGCTCCGTACCGCACGGCAGATGCGGGCCTGGATGACAGCGTGCTGCTGCGCACGTGCCGTATCGACTCGTGAGGAGCTATGGCGCCGTCGGCTGGAACGGATCGGTGTGGCCGGCCACTTCCATGTTGATGGCATTGATCAGGGCCGACACGGCGGTCGCCAGGCGACGGCTGTCCGCGATGGAGCCGAAGAACAGAATCGAGGTGCCGTCGAGTTCGACACCGGCCAGCCCGAGTTCGCCCTTGAGCGCGGCCACCCGTTCGTCGAACAGCTTCAACCAGTGGGCATCGGGAACAACATCGAGCATGGCGACAATGGCCTCGTCCGCGCCGTGATCGACAATGGTCTGCAATGTCGGGACGTCAAAACCCAGCAGGCGCGGCACGCTGCTATCTGGTACGGGGATGCTCATGCGGGCATGGTAGCCGGTCAGCCGGGCGAGCGCTGGAAGACGTTCAGTAACACGCGATGCTCTCTCGCTGGCGGCAACACAAACGGCCCGGCCAATCCGACCGGGCCACGGTGCGTGCGGACCCGTTTTATTCTTCCTGGTCGCTCTGCTGGCCCGAGCGCTGGCCCTGCTGATCCTGGTCCTGCTGTTGCTGCTGCTTCTGGGCATCGCGATCGCGCTGATCCTGCTGCTCCTGCTGGCCCTGCTGCGGGGCATTGCGCTGCGGATCATTCTGACCCTGCTGCGGGTTCGGGGTGTTGGCCATTGCCGTATCTCCGGTGTTCGGCATCGAAGTGGTGCCGGTGAATCCACGCTAGGCCTGCCGGCGTTACCCATGTGTGCGTGGAAGGGGCTGGTGCATGCACGCGCCGGGCACCTGCGTAAACAATTCAGAACGCACTGGAAACCGAGACCGGTAGAGCACGCTGCGTTCATCGCAGTGCGGCGAGGGTCGCAGCGCATCGACAATCCCTTGATGGGGTCACGCCCATGCTCGGGACGAAACGCCCTTGCCGGGCCCCACCAAGGACATGCCATGACGCCGCTCCGCTCACTGCTGTTGACCACCCTGCTCGCCCTGACGCCGATGCTGGCCGCGGCAGCGGACAAGGTCACCACCACCCCCGTGCACTTCACCAAGGGTGCCAGCAGTGCCACCGTGCGTGGCACGTTGTCCGGCTATGACACCGTCCGCTACACGATTGCCGCGCGCGCCGGCCAGACCATGGCGGTGACGATCGACGGCAGCCCGAATGCCAACTTCAATGTGTTCGCGCCCGGCGTGACGCCCGACCAGGGGGAGGCACTGGGCAGCAACGACGAAAAGCGGCGCTGGAGCGGCACGTTGCCGACCACCGGCACCTATGTCGTGCAGGTCTACCAGATGCGTGCCCAGGCGCGTCGCAATGAAAAGGCACCGCACAGCCTGACAGTCGCGATCCGCTGAGCCCTGTCCCGGGTATCCTCGGCGGTGCTGGCTTCCCCCTCGCAAGGACCCCGGGATGGACTTCCTCAAACTGCTGCGGTCGCTGGAAGAGTTCCTCTACGAGCTGTGCACCTGGTTCCTGTTTTTCCCACGCACGCTGTACCGCGTGATCGTGTATCCGCGGCGGATGGCCCAGTACGTGGATACCGAGCTGAAGGAAAAGCTGGAGCGCCAGTTCGACGATGCGATCAGCCCGCCCATGTTCCTGATGCTGGCGGTGCTGGTCGCGCACGGGGTGGAGCTGATGCTGCACCAGCAGGTGGTCGGTACCGGGGCGCTGTCGCGCTCGATCTTCGGCAATGAAGAGAGCCTGCTGCTGTACCGCTCGATCACGTTCGCGATCTGGCCCCTGGTGACTACCACGCACCTGTTGCGTCGCAAGCACGTGCCGATGACCCGCGAGTCGCTGCGCCGTCCGTTTTTCATGCAGTGCTACCTGACCGCACCGTTCGCGGTGGCGCTGTCCACCAGCATGGTGTTCGTGCGGCTGCCGGGCCAGCTGTCGACCACGCTGGGCGTCGCGGTCGGCGTGCTCGCCGCGCTCTGGTATGCGGTGGTGCAGGCCGGGTGGCTGAAGATCGCGCTGCAGCGCTCGTGGTTGAACACGATCCTGTCCACGGTGTGGGTGCTGGTGTTGGGAGCAGCGATCAATATGACGATCGGCGTGATCCTGCTGTCGAGCTGAGGGGGCACTGCCGATCAACCGCCATGTCCTGCATATCCTTTTCCTGCCCTTCCATGCGACCCTTTGGGAACGTTTTCATGGAATGGAGGGATTCCACATGCTGTCTCGTTTCCATCGGCCCGCGCTGCTGGCCCTGATGATGTTCGCCGCCCCGCTGGCCAGCGCCTGGGCGCAGGCACCCGATGCGTTGAAGGTGATGTCGTTCAACGTACGCACGCCGGCCGATACCGACCCGGGCAAGCGCTGGGAGGACCGCCGCGATGCGATGGTCACGCTGATCCGTGAGCAGAAGCCCGAGGTGATCGGCACCCAGGAGCTGGTGCAGAAACAGGGCGAGTACCTGGTCGCGCACCTGCCCGGCTACACCCTGTTCGGCAGGGACCGGCGCGGCGGCAGTGGCGATGAACACATGGGCGTGCTGTACGACAAGACGCGCCTGAAGGTGATCGAATCAGGCGACTTCTGGCTCTCCGATACACCGGACGTGCCGGGCAGCATCACCTGGGGCAACCTGTTCCCGCGCATGGTGACCTGGGCGCTGTTCCAGCGTCAGGCCGACGGCCAGCGTTTCTATCTGTTCAACACCCACCTGCCCTACCGCGATGAGGATGAGCCACGCCGCGTGCTCGGTGCCAAGCTGATCGTCTCCCGTCTGGCTGCACTGCCCAAGGACATCCCGGTGGTCGTGACCGGCGATTTCAATAGCGAGCCGGGCAGCGACACCTACACAGCCTTTACCGCCGCGTTGGGCGATGCTCGCAAACTCGCTGGCAAGGTCGATGGCCCGCGCCTGACCTTCCATGATTTCACCGGCAAGCCGACGGTGGAACTGGACTGGATCCTGGTGCGCGGTTTCAGCGTGGACAGCTTCAGCACGCTGGACCAGAAACCCGGTGGCGTGCTGCCCTCGGATCATTATCCGGTGCAGGCGGAACTGCGGTTCCCCGTGCGAGCACCGGCGGGCAAGTAAGCAGACGCACGATGGACGGTCAGCGCACCGTCCATCGGCTTCAGGTTGGCCGTACGGCGGCCTGCGTTTTCACAACGTCGATCATGGCTGCCGCTCATCCATCTTCTGCAGCAGTCGATACAGCGCCTGGTGCTGCTCACGTGCCTGGCAGATCCGCGCGCCGATGGCGATGAACACACCGGTGGCGATCAGGCCGATCTCGAACAGGCCTTCGGTCAGGCAACAGAATCCCGTGACCACCGCAAGGATCGCCACCACCAACAGCGCGATCACGCCACGGGAAAGTCCCGCCCCGGAGGCAGGTCCCGGGTCGTGCAGATGCAGGCGGACAGGACGCCACGGATTGGGTTGCATGCGGGCCACTCCAGAAAACGACCCACGCTTTTAGCACCGTGCACAGACACCGTGCAGAGGCAAAGCCGTCAATCGCGACGCACTGCGCAGCGGATGTGACGGCTGTTGCCTTTCTTGCTGTCGGGACGGCGCCCTCGCCGCCCCGTGCCCAACGGTGGGGTCAGCGTTGCGTGACCGCCACCGGGGTGTTGGCCGCATCCTGCTGCTGGCCCCAACCCCCCAGGGCCTTGTACACACCGACCACGCTGACGTTGACCGTGGATTCGGCCTCGGCCAGTGCATCGTCCGCGGCCAGCTGGGTGCGTTGCGCATCGAGCAGGGTCAGGAAGTCTTCCGACCCCTCGCGGAAGCGGATCTGCGCCAGTTCCTCGGCGCGCCCCGCCGCCTGGGCCTGCTCGGCGACGATCGCCAGGCGAGCCTGCTGCTTGGCGTACCGCGTCAACGCGTTCTCGGTGTCTTCCAGCGCCAGCAGCACGGCCTTTTCGTACTCGGCGGCAGCACCATCGGCCTGTGCCTTGCTGGCGCGCAGACGGGCTTTGACCGTACCGAAATCGAACGCGGCCCAGCTGATCGACGGCGTCACCGACCATGCCTTGTTGCTGCCGTTGACCAGGCCACTGGCATCACCAGACAGGAACCCGACAAACCCGCTCAGGCTGATCCGCGGGAACAGGTCTGCCGTGGCCACGCCAACGCGTGCGGTCGCCGCGGCCAGCCGACGCTCGGCCACGCGCACATCGGCGCGCTGACGCAGCAGGTCGGTGGTGTCACCCAGCGGCAACGCCTTGGCGTACGGCCGCATCTCACGCGGCTGCAGCAGGCTGTCCAGTGCGTCCGGGCGCTGGCCCAGCAGCACCGCCAGACGATGACGTGACTGCACCTCGGCCACTTCCAGCAGCGGGATGTCGGCCTCGATCGCCTTCAGGCGCGCACGGCTGCTCTGCACGTCCAGCTCGCTGCCGGCGCCCAGTTCCCACCGTGTTTCGGTGAGCTTCTGGGTGTCGCGCAGATTGACCAGGGTGCGCTTGGCCACCGCGATGCGCTTCTGGGTACCGCGCAGTTCGAAGTAGTTGCGGGCCACTTCGGCGGCGACGGTCACCTGTGCATCGGCGAGGTTGTCCTGCTCGGCGCCGAGGTCGGCGCGCGCTGCTTCGGCGGCACGGCGCTGGCGGCCGAACAGATCCAGCTCCCAGCCGGCATCGAAGCCGAGCTGGTAGCTTTCGCTGAAGACACGCTCGCCACCGAGGGTGGCATCCGGCTGCTTGCGACGGTCGTAACTGCCACCACTGGTGACGTGCGGCAACTGGTCCAGGCGCTGCTCGACGAACACCGCGCGGGCCTCACGCACGCGCGACATCGCGATGCGCAGGTCCAGGTTGGTGCCCAGTGCTTCATGCACCAGCTGCTCCAGCACCGGGTCATCGAACTGGGCCCACCAGCTCGCCACCGGCGAGGTGGTGGTGAACACCGGCGCGGCGGCGCCCT
>DMZT01000117.1 GCA_003484865.1 Stenotrophomonas sp. | reverse complement strand
CGCCAGCGCAGCAGGAAGGCCAGCGGGAAGTGACTCGCTATCAGCGATGGCTTGTGCGAAACGGCGCATGGCAGGTGAGCATCCAACGGCATCCGTGACGGTGTCGTGCGCACCGCCTGCGATGCTGCACGCGTTGCACGGGGGTCACGTGTCGGGATGGGGTTCCCCCAACGCTGCCCGCCGCGCCTGGAACACTTCCGGCGTCTGCGGCTTCACGAACAGCGCGACCAGCTCGGGGTACTCGGCTTTCACCGTCTTTTCAATCCGCGTGATGCAGGCCTCGATCTGCGGGGTGGTGCGATCATCCTCGAACTCCGCACTCAGCATCGCGACCACCTGGTCCGGGCCCATCTGCATCGTGGTCACGCCATTGGCGCGGCGCAGGTCCGCATCGTGGGTGGCGACGGCAAGAATGCGTTTGGCGACGCTCGGGTGCGCGGGCTCACCGACCAGCAGGCCCTTGGTCTCGCGGGCAAGCAGGAAGGCGGTGACCGCCAGCACGCCGGCGATGCACAGCGACGCCACGCCATCCAGGATCGGCATGTCCAGCAACTGCGCGGCAAGCAGGCCGACCAGCGCAAAAGCCAGGCCGAGCAGGGCGGCGCTGTCTTCCAGCAGCACGGTGAAGGTGGAGGGATCCTTGCTGCGGCGGAACGCCTCGAAGTAACCCATCGCCCCCTTGGTGGCGCGGAACTCGCGCAGCGCGATCCACCATGAGGTGCCTTCGAAGACAAAGGAGATGCCCAGCACCACGTAACTGATCAGGTGGTTGGTGGCCGGCTCGGGGTGGCGGATGTGCTGGATGCCTTCATAGGCCGATACACCGGCACCGGCTGCGAACACCAGCAGCGCCACGATGAAACTCCAGAAGTACAGCTCGCGCCCGTAGCCGAAGGGATGGAGCGTATCCGGCTTCTGCTCGGCACGGCGCAGGCCGTACAACAGCAGCAGCTCGTTGATGGTGTCCACCAGCGAGTGGACGCCCTCGCTGAGCATGGCCGAGCTGCCGGAGATGCCGGCGGCGACAAACTTGGCGATGGCGATGGCCAGGTTGCCGGCAAGGGCGGCATAGATGACGAGACGGGAGCCGGTTGGCTTGGCCATGGCAGTCGTGGGGTGGGGAGGGTGCGCGCATCATCGCCAACGGTGCGTCCCGGGCGCGTGCACATCCCGCCAAACGCTGGCACCGGCTCCCGGCCTTGACATGGATTTGCCCCGCTTGGCTTACATTGCTTTCCGCCTTCCGGCTGGCCCCCGCTGCCTGCCGTTCCCCCAGCTCCTGCAATGCCTTCAGTTCAAGGTTCGGTGCCCCGATGATGTCCATCCTTCCCTGGTCTGCCGCGCAGCTGCGCGGCACGCGCGCCCCGGTGGTGCTGGAGCGGTGCGCATGAGCGCAGTGGCGGGGCGCTTTCCCGGCAGCACCGGGCCGATGGCCGAGCAGGTCCGTGCACTGGCGTGGCAGGCGACACCGGTGGGGCCGATCGAGACCTGGCCGGGCGCGTTGCGCAATGCGGTCAATCTGATCCTGGCCTCGCCCGAAAGCATGTACGTGGTCTGGGGCGATGACCTGACATTCTTCTTCAACGATGCCTACAGCCCGATTCTGGGGCCCCGCCTGGAGGGCGCGCTGGGCGCACCGTTGAGGGAGCTGTGGGCCGATGCCTGGGACGCTGTACGCGCGCCGATCGAGAACGCCTTCGCCGGTGAATCCTCCCGTTACGAGAACCTGCCGGTGTCAATGAGCCGCCAGGGCGTGCCTGAAGAGACCTGGTGGACGTTCTCGTTTTCGCCGATCTTCCTCGACGATGGCAGGGTCGGCGGCGCGTTCTGCGTGACCAACGAGGTGACCAGCATCATCGTGGCCCAGCAGCGCCTGGCCCAGGAGAACGAGCGGCTCATCGCGCTGTTCGACAAGTCGCCGATGTTCATGGCCTTCCTCAGTGGGCCCGAGCATCGGGTCGAGTTGGCCAATCCGGGTTACCAACGGCTGGTTGGCAATCGCCATGTGCTCGGCAAGTCGATCCGGGACGCGCTGCCGGAAATCGTCGAGCAGGGCTTCCTGCCGCTGCTGGACGAGGTGTACCGCACCGGCAAGCCGTATATCGGCAGCGAGGTGGTGTACGAGGCGCCGTTCCCGAGCGATCCGTCCTCGGCCCGGCGCATGCTGGATATCGTCTTCCAGCCGGTGGCGGGTGAGGATGGCAATACGGCAGGCGTCTTCGTGCAGGGCCTGGACGTCACCTCCCACATCGAGCTGCAGCGCACGATGCGGCAGGTGGAGGCGCGCAATCGCCAGATCATCGACAGTGCCAGCGATTACGCGATCGTCGCCTCGGACCTGCAGGGCAGGGTGACCCTGTGGAATGCCGGGGCCGAGCACATCTTCGGCTGGACCGAGGCGGAGATGCTGGGTCAGAACGTGGAGGTGATCTACACCGCTGACGATATCCAGGCCCAGCGCTTGCGGCACAACCAGGGCGTCTCGATCGCATCGGGTGGGGTCAGTGGTGAGCGCTGGCTGGCGCGCAGGTCCGGCGAGCGCTTCTGGGCCAGCGGGGCGATGACCGTGCTGCGCGATGAAGATGGCGCCGTGCTGGGCTTCGTCAAGGTACTGGGCGACCGCACCCAGGAGCGCCGCGCCAGCGATGCACTGGCCCATAGCGAGCGCCGCCTCGGCGCGCTGGTGAGCGCCTCCTCGCAGTCACTGTATGCGGTCACCGCGGACTGGCGCGAGATGCGTCAGATTCTGGCGACCGGGCCGGTGGCACAGGACGAGAGCCTGCCTGCGGTCACCGACTGGCGAGAACGCTACGTACACCCCGATGATCTCGCCCTGCTCGAGCAGGCCATTGCGCGTGCGATGGCGCAGCGGCTGCCGCTGGAACTGGAGCACCGCACCCTGCTCGCCGATGGCAGTGTGCGTTGGGTGCAGATGCGTGCGGTGCCCTTGCTGGACAGCGCCGGTGAGATCACCGAGTGGTTCGGTACCGCCTCGGATGTGACCGAGCGGCGCCAGGCCGAAGAGCAGCTGCGCGAATTGACCTTGACCCTGGAAGAGCGCGTGCAGACCCGCAGCGCCGCGTTGCAGGTGGCCGAGGAGCGGCTGCGGCAAAGTCAGAAGATGGAGGCCGTGGGTCAGTTGACCGGTGGCCTGGCGCATGACTTCAACAACCTGCTGACCGCCATCTCGGTGGGGCTGGAGCTGCTGGAGCTGCGCATCGATCAGCGGCGCTATGACGACATCGGCCGCTACCTGGAGATGGCGCAGTCCAGCGCGTCGCGTGCTACGGCGCTCACCCAGCGCCTGCTGGCGTTCTCCCGCCGGCAGACGCTCGCACCCACGCCGGTAGTGGCCGATGCGATGGTGCGCGGCATGCTGGATATCATCTCGCGCACGCTGGGCCCTTCGATCGCGATCTCCACGCAGTTGGCGTCCGATCCCTGGGCGGTACTGGTGGATGTGCCGCAGATGGAAAATGCGCTGCTGAATCTGTGCATCAATGCCCGCGACGCAATGCCCGAGGGGGGCCCGCTATGGATCAGCGCGGCCAACGTGAGCCTGCGTGGCGAGAGTGCGGCGGCGCTGGATACGCCGCCCGGCGATTACGTCCGGCTGGCCGTCAAGGACGCAGGAACCGGCATGGACGCGGCGGTGATCGAAAAGGTGTTCGAGCCGTTCTTCACCACCAAGCCGATCGGGCAGGGCACAGGTCTCGGGCTGTCGATGATCTATGGGTTCACCCGCCAATCCGGCGGACAGGTGCGGATTGATTCCCAGGTTGGCCACGGCACCACGGTGGAACTCTATCTGCCGCGCTTCATCGGCGAGACCCCCGCGGACGCCGCCGAAGAAACCTTACAGGACCTGCCGGCGTGTTCAGCGCCCAGCGTCGGCACGATTCTGGTGGTGGAAGACGAGGAAGCGATCCGCGCGCTGTTGACCGAGGTGCTTGGCGGCGCGGGTTACAGGGTGTTGCAGGCACCGGAAGGCGGCCAGGCCATCGACCTGCTGCGCTCTGACGAAACGATCGACCTGTTGATCACCGATGTGGGGCTGACCGGTGGGCTCAATGGTCGTCAGGTCGCTGATGCCGGCCGCCAGGTGCGCCCTGCGTTGCCGGTGTTGTTCATCACCGGCTACGCGGCGTCGGCAGCGGTGGGCGCGGGCCAGCTGGAGGACGGCATGGAAGTGCTGACCAAGCCCTTTACGGCTGCGGAACTGGAGCGACGCGCCCGCGCGCTGTTGGCGATCAGGAACCCGTCGTGACCAGGTCAGCTGCTGTCAGAGCAGCGACCTGACCGAGGTCACCAGCTGCTTGAGCGTGAAGGGCTTGCGCAGCAGCTTGATGTCCTCGCCGCGGAAGTCGGGCCGGGCTCCGGCGGGGCCCGCGTAGCCGGTGACCAGCAGGATCGGCATGGCCGGATGCAGGGTCGTGGCGATCGTGGCCAGATCGCGGCCGTCCATGCCGGGCAGGCCGACATCGGAGACCAGCAGGTCGAACGGGCCGTCGTGCCTGAGGCATCCCAGCGCGGCCTCGGCATCGCCGACGTCGAGGACATCGAAGCCATCGTCGCTGAGGATGTCCTTGGTCATCTCCCGGATGGGCGCATCGTCTTCGACGAGAAGCACGCGGCATCGTGGGTGGGTTCGTGCAGCAGTCATTGCGGGCGGAGATCCTCGTGGCGTGCAGCCACCTGTGCGGATCTCCACCTTAGCGCCCGTGCGTGTTAGCCGGCCGTGCATCGCGTGCCAGCCCCATGTCATGACCGGGGGCGGGTGCCCGTCACGGCACCGCCGGCGATGGCCTCAATTCAAGGCGGTGCCGCTCTGGGTGGGGCTTTCATCCAACAGGGCGGTGCGGATGGACCGCGCCAGATCGCTGCGGGTGAAGGGCTTGGCCAACAGGGCGATGGTGCGGCCAACGGTGCCGCTTGCGTCGATATCGCGCGGATAGCCCGAGGTGAACAGCACCCGCAGGCCGGGCTTGCGGGCCAGTGCCTGCTTGGCCAGGGCCCAGCCGGACATGCCCGGCATCACGATGTCGGAGAACAGCAGATCCACGCTGACGTCGGTGCGATCCAGCAACCGCAGCGCCGAGGGGCCGTCATGCGCTTCGAGCACGCGATAGCCCAGCTGGCGCAGGGTATCCACGGTGTAGGCGCGCACATCGTCATTGTCCTCGGCGACCAGTACGGTCGTTTCCGCCTCGACCTCGAAGGCGTCCAGCGTCTGTGCATCGGCCGGGCGCACGCTCGGCAGGGCGGCGGCCGAGCGCGGGAACAACAGCGTGATCGTGGTGCCGCTGCCCTCGGTGGAATCGAGCAGAACGTGCCCGCCGGACTGCTTGGCGAAGCCATACACCATCGACAGGCCCAGCCCGGTGCCACGGCCAACCTCCTTGGTGGTGAAGAACGGCTCGAACACCCGCGCCATGACCTCCGGCGGCATGCCCTGGCCGCTGTCACGGACGCGCACCATGGCGTACTGGCCGGGCGGGACATCCGGGTGCTGCGCCGCGTAATCCTTGTCCAGGTGGATGTTGTCCATCTCGATGGTCAGGCGGCCGCCGTCGGGCATGGCATCGCGTGCATTCACCGCCAGGTTGAGGATCGAGGCTTCCAGCTGGCTCGGATCGATCTCCACGCACCAGATATCCGGGCTGTGCACCATGTCGATCTGCACCAGCTCGCCCAGCGAACGTTTGAGCATGTCCTGCATGCCGCGCATCTCTTCGTTCAGATCCACCGGCATGTTCTTCAGCGGCTGCCGGCGCGAGAAGGCGAGCAGGCGCTGGGTGACGTTGGCCGCACGCATGACGCCTTTCATCGCGTTGTCGAGCGCGCGTGAGGAATTGCCTGCCGTGTCGCCGAGCCGGTCGGTCAGCATCTTGGCGTACTCGATATTGCCGGCGATGACGGTCAGGATGTTGTTGAAATCATGCGCGATGCCACCGGTCAGCTGGCCCACCGCCTCGATTTTCTGGCTGTGCCGCAGCGCTTCTTCGGCCTGCCGCCGCGCGGTGGTTTCCACGGCCTCGGAGACGACGGCGGTGATCCGTGCCTGATGATCGAACAGGGGGCGGAAGGAGAAATCGAACGTGCGCTTGCCGGTCGGCAGGCGCAGTTCCAGTTCGTGGCGCGACGCCGTGCCCGCCGCAGCCTCCAGGATGGCGGTGCAGACCACGCCGGGAACGCCGGGCGTGTCGGCGAACCACGCCGATTCGCAGTACAGGTTGCCGCGCACGTCCTGCTTGTCCGCCAGGATGGCGGCCAGCGAGGCCGAATTGGTGTCGATGATGTGGCCATCCAGGGTCAGCAGGTTCTGGTGCTGGAAACTGGATTCGAACAGCGCCTGCAGCCGGCTTTCGCTCCGGTGCAGTGCCGAGGTCCGCTCATCCACCTGGCGCTCCAGGGACTCGTTGCTGGCCTTCAGCAACGACTGCGCTTGCTTGAGGTCGCTGATATCGCGCGCCATGGCGTAGTAGCCCAGCACCGACCCATCCGGTGCCAGTTCGGGTACGCAGTCCACCTGGGCATGGCGGGCGGCACCGTTGCTGCGCAGGGAGAGCATGTCGAAGCTGACTTTCTCCCCCAGCAGCACCCGGTCGAGATGCTGCTGGATGCTGTTGAAGGTGTCCTCGCCGACGACCTCGCGGGTGTGCCGGCCGATCAGGCTGTCGGGCGTGCGGCCGTGCCACTCGACATAGGCATTGTTGGCGAAGCGGTAGCGATGGTCGTGACCGAAGTAGGCGATCAGCGCGGGCAGCGAATCGGTGATCAGCTTCAGCCGCTGGTGGCTGTCGTGCAGTTCGGCCTCGATACGCAGCAGCCGGCGGCGCTCCTGGGCTTCATGGATGGCCCGGACAACGGCATCGGGCAGGCGCTGCAGGCGCGACTTGACCACATAGTCGCGCG
>DMZT01000090.1:591-3583 GCA_003484865.1 Stenotrophomonas sp. | reverse complement strand
TGTTCGACTTCTGATGCACGCCTGCGCTGCGCTCAGGCGCGGCGCAGGATGAATTCCCGGTCGACGCTGTCGCCGACCGGGAAATCGTATTCGCCCACCTTGCTGCAGCCATAGCGCGCATAGAAGCGCTGCGCACCCAGGTTCTCGGACCACACGCCGATCCACAGCGTGCGCCGCTGTGGCTGATCGAGCCACGCCAGGAAGGCGTCCATCAGGCGCGCGCCGTGGCCGCCACGCTGGTGACTGGCGAGCAGGTAGAGGCGTTTGAGCTCGATATCGCCCTCGCTGGCCTCGGCATGCGGCAGGCTGTTGGGCCCTGCGGCGAGATAACCCACCACATGTTCCCCGTCTTCCAGCAGCCACGCCGCGTTGCGTGGATCGGCGAGTTCGTGACGCTGCGGCTCGACCGAATAGTGCCTGTGCAGGAACGCGTGCAGGTCCTGCGGCGGGTAGGAATCGCCGAAGGTTTCGGTGTAGGTGGCGATGGCGATCGCGGAGACCGCATCGGCATCGGCAACGGTGGCACGGCGGAGGGTCAACATCATGGCGCAAGGCAGGCAGGTGGGGCCGGCAGCTTACGCCATCGCCTCGGGTCGGCCGTGGTTCCGGGTACGTCGGTACCCGGAACCTGTCATGGCGGCTGGATCAGAACCAGACCCGCACGCCCGCCACCCAGCGGGTATCGCGCGCGCGCTCGCCGGCCGCCTCGTGGTAATCAGCGGTATCGCCGAACAGCCGCTCGTGGCTGATGCCGATGTAGGGCGCGAAGCGGCGGCTGAACTCGTAGCGCAGGCGCAGCCCGGCCTCGACCTTGTTGAGTCCCGAACCGTTGCCATACTCCGGTTCGTCCTTGGCCGAGAAACGGGCTTCCACCAGCGGCTGCAGGATCAGGCGGTTGGTCAGCAGCAGCTCGTACTCCACTTCCACCGTGGCCGCGAACTGGCCGCCTTCGCCGACATAGGCCGTGGCAGAGGTCTCGAATTTGTACGGCGCCAAGCCCTGGATGCCGAACGCCGCCCAGGTGCGTGAATCGGCCGGGCGGAAATCCTGTTTCACGCCGACCAGTACGTCCCACCACGGCGACACGCTGCGGCCGTACATCACTTCAAGGTCGGCCGATCCGGTGCGGCCGTCGCTGCGCTCGCCTTCGCTGCGCAGCCATAGCCTGTTGATGTTGCCGCCCACCCAGCCGCTGGCCTCCCACGCCTGGCCGGTACCGTGCTGGCCGTCCCAGTGCTCAAGGCGGTTGACCAGCAGCATGCTGTGGATCTCCGGCGCATGCTCCATCGCGCCGTGGTCGATCGGCGGGAACGCGGCGAGGCGGTCCGCGGCCGTCACCGCCGGGATCGGTTCGAGCGGCTCGGTGGGCGAAGTCGCCTTCGGCACGCCATGACCCATCGCGGCGTGGTCCATCTTCGAATGGTCCATCTCGCCGTGATCGGTCGTGCCGTGGTCCATCGTCGAATGGTCAATCTGGCTGTGATCAGTGCTGCCGTGGTCCATCTTCGAATGATCCATCTGGCTGTGATCGACGTTGCCGTCATCTGCCGGTGGCGCGTCGGTCGGGGTCGGTGTCGTGGCATGGCCGGCATGGCCGGCATGCGACTGCGCCCACGCCGGTGTGGACAAGGCCAGCAGCAGGCCGGCGCTCAGTGCGGATAGCACGGTGAGAGGCGAGCGGCTCATTCTTCGATCCTCACTTCGCGCATCATGCCCGCTTCCATGTGGTACAGCAGGTGGCAGTGGTAGGCCCAGCGGCCGAGTGCGTCGGCACGTACGCGGTAGGTGCGGCGGGTGCCGGGCGGCATGTCGATGGTGTGCTTGCGCAGGTGGAACTCGCCGTCCGCGTTTTCCAGATCGCTCCACACGCCGTGCAGATGGATCGGGTGCTGCATCATCGTGTCGTTGACCAGCACGATGCGCATGCGCTCTCCGTAGTTCAGGCGCAGCGGTTCGGCGCTGGCGAACGGGATGCCGTCGAAGGACCAGCTGAATTTTTCCATGTGGCCGGTCAGGTGCAGCTCGACCTCGCGGCCGGGATCGCGCCCATCGGGATCGTCGAACAGGCTGCGCATCGCGCCGTAGGTGAGTACGTTGCGGCCGTTGTCGCGCAGGCCGATACCAGGGTCATCCAGCTTGGGCTCGGTCGCCATGCTCTGCATGTCCACCAGCGGGTTGCCTTGCTCGCTGGCCGGGTGACGCGGCGCTTTGGGATCGGTGCCGTGTGCACCGTGGCCCATGCTGGCACCGCAGCCGCCTTCCATGCCCTTCATGTCGTGGCCCGCCATCCCGTTGGAGGCATGGCCCATGTCGTGGCCCATGTCACTCATGGTCAGCAGCGGGCGCGGGTCGCGGGCGGGAATCGGCGCCTGCAGGCCGTGGCGTACCGCCAGCGTGCCGGCGGCATAGCCGGTGCGGCCCATGTCCTGGCAGAAGATGGTGTACGCGTCCTGGCCGCTGGGTTCGACGATCACATCGAAGGTCTCGGCCGGGGCGATGCGGAATTCATCGATGCTGACCGGGTGGATGTACTGGCCATCGGCGGCGACCACGGTCATCTTCAGGCCCGGGATGCGCACGTCGAAATAGGTCATCGAGCCGCCGTTGATGAAGCGCAGCAGCACCTTCTCGCCGCTGCGGAACAGTCCGGTCCAGTTGCCGGCCGGCGCGGTGCCGTTGAGCAGGTAGGTATAGGTGTGGGCGTTGATGTCGGAGATGTCGGTTGGCGTCATCCGCATCCGGCCCCACATGCCGCGGTCGGCGGTGGCCGCGGCCCAACCGTCCTTGCGCACATCGCGCAGGAAGTCGGGCAGGGTGCGCTTGTAGTAGTTGTCGTGCTCGGCGAGCTTCTTCATGCGCCGGAACAGCGCGCCGGGGTCCAGGTCGGTCCAGTCCGAGAGCAGGATCACGTGCTCGCGGTCGGCGTGATACGGCGCCGGTTCGAGCGGGTCGATGATCAGCGCGCCGTACAGGCCGGCCTGTTCCTGGAACA
>DMZT01000090.1:0-393 GCA_003484865.1 Stenotrophomonas sp. | reverse complement strand
CCGGCCTGTTCCTGGAACAGGGAATGGCTGTGATACCAGTACGTGCCCGACTGCTTGAGGGTGAAGCGGTACTGGTAGGCCTCGCCCGGGGCGATGCCGTTGAAGCTCAGGCCGGGCACGCCATCCATGTTGGCCGGCAGCAGCAGACCGTGCCAGTGGATGGAGGTGGGGTGGCCCTGCAGCGTATTGGCGACCCGGATGTTGACCGTCTGGCCTTCGCGCCAGCGCAGGATCGGTGCGGGCAGGCTGCCGTTGACGGTGATCGCCGGGCGGGTGCGGCCGGTGAAATTGGCCAGCGATTCGCCGATGCTCAGCTGCACATCATGGCTGCTGAGCACCTGTGGGGCACCGGCAAGGCCGGGGCCGGCGGCGGCGAACGCACGCGGGCTCAGA
>DMZT01000143.1:5320-10291 GCA_003484865.1 Stenotrophomonas sp. | reverse complement strand
GGGCTCGTCGAGCAGCAGCAGCTGCGGATCGCGCAGCAGCAACCGGGCCAGGCCGATGCGGCGCGCTTCGCCACCGGACAATCCGAAGCCGCGCTCACCGATCACGGTGTCCAGCCCCTGTGGCAGTGCGGCAGCGAAGCGCATCACCTGGGCGGCCTCGGCCACGGCGCGCAGGTGCGCATCGGTCGCGCCCGGTGCGGCCAGGCGCAGGTTGTCGGCGATCGTGCCGTGGAACAGATAGGGGCGCTGCCCGGCGTAGCCCACGTCCAACCCCGGGCGCAGCACGATGCTGCCCTCGCGCGGGGGCAGCCACCCGGCCAGTGCTTCCAGCAACGTGCTTTTGCCACTGCCGCTGGGGCCGATCAGCGCCACGCGCTGCCCGGGCTCGATCTGGAATGAAAGCTGCTGCACCACATCGTGATGCGCACCCAGTGGTCGCAGGCTCACCCCACTTACGACGACCGGCGGGGCGTGCTGTTCGAGCAGTTCCGGAGCGCGCGCGGTGGCCGGCGATGCGTCCTCGGCCACGGGGGCGTCCGGCAACTCGCCAAGCAGGCGCTCCACTTCGGCCGCCGCGGCCAGCGCGTTGGCGCGGTCGTGGTAATGCGCGGCCAAGCGCCGCAGCGGTGCATAGAACTCCGGTGCCAGCAGCAGGCAGAACATGCCCACGCCGAGCGTCGGCACCTGTGCATGCAGCGACATCAGGCCGAGATAGCTCAGGCCCAGATAGAGCGCCACCATCGCCACGCTGACCGACGCGAAGAACTCCAGCACCGTCGAAGAGAGGAAGGCGATCCGCAGCACTTTCAAGGTGCGCTCGCGCACACCTTCTGCCGCCGTGGCCACACCGTCCAGCTCGGCCTCGCCTCGCCCGTACAGGCGCAGCAGACCGAGCCCCTTGATGCGATCGGCGAAGTGGCCGCTCATCCGCGCCAGTTCGCCCAGCTGCGCACGGCCGGCGGCTTCCGCGCCCCAACCGACCAGCATCATGAAAAACGGCACCAGCGGCGCGGTGAACAAGAGAATCAGTGCGATCACCCAATCGGTCCAGGCCACGGCGATGGCGATCAGCAGCGGGACCACGACCACTTCGATGCGGACGGGCTGATAGCCGGCGTAATAATTCTCAATCGCATCGGCATGGGCGAGCATTAGTTCACCGAGTTCACCGGTGCGCTGCTGGCGCAACCACAGCGGGCCACGCCCGAGCAGGCGCTGGTAAACCCGTTCACGCAGCGCCAGCCGCGCCGCATCGGCGACGTCACCAGCTGCCGCCTGGGTCGCGCTTCCCAGCAGGGTGCGGATGCCCAGCACCGCCAGCAAGCCCAGCAGCACGGGCGTGGCGTCGGCCAGTGGGCGGTGATCCACCAGCACCGCCTGGATCAACCAGGCGATGGCAGCCGCCTGCCCGATCAACAAGGCGCCGGACAGGCAGATGCAGATCGCCGCCAGCCGCTGCTTGCCGCGGGCGGCCGCCGCCAGCCCACCCAGCCAGTGCAGGCGACGGCGGCGCAGGGCGGTTGTCTCAACAATGGACGCGTCGGGGGGTATGCTCAAAACAAGTCACTGGCGGCCACAGGGAGGTTCCGTCGATTGTAGTAGGTGCTGGCCCCGCCCCCGTGCGGCCAGCGGTCGCAGGGGTGGGATGCATACGATCCCCGCGCAGGTCTGTTTGTACATTGATCTGAATCAAGGCTGTTTGAAGTTGCTGGTCACAGAATTCACCCCGTAGACCCCCCTTCCCGCCACCTGAAACGGCAAAACCCAACGAGGTAGCCAGGCCATGATTGATCAGACAGTCGTAGAACTGTCGCGGCTGCAATTCGCTCTGACCGCGATGTACCACTTCCTTTTCGTTCCCCTCACGCTTGGCCTGTCCTTCATGGTGGCCATCATGGAGAGCGTCTACGTCATGACCCGCAAACAGGTCTGGCGCCAGATGACGCTGTTCTGGGGCACGTTGTTCGGCATCAACTTCGCCATCGGCGTCGCCACCGGCATCGTGATGGAATTCCAGTTCGGCATGAACTGGTCGTATTACAGCCACTACGTGGGGGACATCTTCGGCGCACCGCTGGCGATCGAAGGCCTGATGGCGTTCTTCCTGGAAGCGACCTTCATCGGTCTGTTCTTCTTCGGCTGGAAGCGCCTGAGCCCGGTCAAGCACCTCACCGTGACCTGGCTGATGGCCCTGGGCACCAACCTGTCGGCGGTGTGGATCCTGATCGCCAACGGCTGGATGCAGAATCCGACCGGCGCGATCTTCAATCCGGAAACGATGCGCATGGAGGTGGTGGATTTCGCCGCCGTGCTGTTCAACCCGGTGGCCCAGGCCAAGTTCGTGCATACGGTCAGTGCCGGCTACGTGACCGGTGCGGTGTTCGTGATGTCGATCAGCGCCCTGTTCCTGCTGCGCAACAAGCACAAGGACATGGCACGCCGTTCCTTCGCGGTGGCGGCCGCCTTCGGCCTGCTGTCCTCGCTGTCGGTGGTGGTGCTGGGTGACGAAAGCGGTTATGCCGCCAGCGAACACCAGAAGATGAAGCTGGCCGCGATCGAAGCCATGTGGGAAACCGAGCGTGCGCCGGCCGACTTCACCGCCTTCGGCATTCCCAACCAGACCACCCAGCAGAACGATTACGCGATCAAGATCCCGTACCTGATGGGCCTGATCGCCACCCGTTCGCTGGACCAGCCGATCCCGGGCATCCTGGAACTGGTGGGGCGCGCCGAGAACCGCATCCGCGGTGGCCAGCTGGCCTACGGTGCACTGGAACGCGTGCGCAAGGACAAGAACGACGTCGAAGCGCGCGAGATGTTCGACCGCCATTGGCAGGATCTGGGCCACGGCCTGCTGCTCAAGCGCTATCGCGAGGACATCCTCAACGCCACCCCGGAAGAAATCTCCAAGGCCGCGATGGATACCGTGCCGCGGGTCGCCCCGCTGTTCTGGACCTTCCGCATCATGGCCGGGCTGGGCTTCTACCTGATCGCCTTCTTCGCACTGGCCTTCTACTACTCGTGCCGCCACAACTTCCAGGACAAGCGCTGGTTCCTCAAGCTCGCCCTGTGGTCGCTGCCGGCGCCGTGGATCGCGATCGAATGCGGTTGGTTCGTGGCCGAGTACGGTCGCCAGCCGTGGGCGGTGGACGGCGTGCTGCCGACCTTCTACGCCGCCTCGGGCCTGGCCCTGCATGAAATCCTGACCACGCTGGCGGTATTCACCGCGCTGTACACGGTGCTGCTGGTCATCGAAGTGAAGCTGATGCTCAAGGCGATCCGCAAGGGCCCGGACGACATCCTGCCGTCGCTGCAGGCTGCAGCCACGTCCCTTTCCCCCAATGCCGCTGCGCCGACCCACGGTCGGGCGTAAGGCAGGAGAACCCAGATGGAATTCATTGGACTCGATTACACCACGCTCCGCGTGATCTGGTGGCTGCTGCTCGGCATCCTGCTGATCGCCTGGGCGGTGATGGACGGTTTCGACCTCGGCGTCGGCACGTTGCTGCCGTTCGTGGCCAGAACCGATGACGAACGCCGGCTGGTGATCAACACCGTCGGCCCGGTGTGGGAAGGCAACCAGGTGTGGCTGGTGCTCGGTGGCGGCGCGATCTTCGCCGCCTGGCCGCCGCTGTACGCGGTCAGCTTCTCCGGCTTCTACCTGGCGGTGTTCCTGATGCTGTTCGGGCTGATCCTGCGCCCGGTCGCCTTCAAGTACCGCAGCAAGATGCCCGGCAAGCGCTGGCGCGAGAACTGGGACCGTGCGCTGTTCGTCGGCGGCCTGCTGCCGGCACTGATCGCCGGCGTGGCGGTGGGCAACGTGCTGGTCGGCGTGCCGTTCCACTTCGATGACAGCATGCGCATCTTCTACACCGGCACCCTGATCGGCCTGCTCAACCCGTTCGCGCTGGTGGCTGGGTTGGTCAGCGTGGCGATGGTGGTCTCGCACGGTGCCGCGATGCTGGTGCTCAAGACCGATGGCCCGGTGGCCGAGCGCTCGGCCCGCTACGGCAGCGTCGCGGCAATGCTGACCTTCGTGCTGTTCGCCCTGGCCGGCGTCTGGGTGGCCTTTGGCCTGCCGGGCTACCAGATCACCTCCCAGGTGGTCACCGATGGCCCGACCGACCCGCTGCTCAAGACCGCTGCCGTCGGTGCGGTCGCCGGTGGCTGGCTGCGCAACTACCAGAGCATGCCGCTGACCCTGCTGGCCCCGATCCTCGGGCTGGTCGGTGCACTGGCCAGCGCGGTGCTGCTGCGGGCCCGCCGTGGTGGCCTGGCCTTCCTGGCCTCGGGGGCCTCGATCACCGGCATCATCCTGACCGTCGGCTTTGCGATCTTCCCGTTCCTGCTGCCCTCCTCCAGCCAGCCGGGCTCCAGCCTGACCGTCTGGGACAGCTCCTCCAGCCACCTGACCCTGGGGATCATGCTCATCGCCACGGCCATCTTCCTGCCGATCATCATCGCCTACACCTCCTGGGTCTACCGCGTGATGAAGGGCAAGACCACGGCCGAAGAGATGGGCGACAACCCCAACGCTTACTGACGCGCCCCACGGCGCCATAGGAGACTTACCATGTGGTACTTCGCTTGGATTCTGGGTGCAGGGCTGGCTTCGGTCGTGGCCATTCTCAACGGCATGTGGTTCGAAGCCCGCGAGCAGAGCCGTACGGATCACGAAGAAGGCTAAAAAAAGGTTGCCGATCGGGTCTTCACACCGTATCCTTGTCGGCTCCTTCGGGGTGTAGCTCAGTCTGGTAGAGCGCTACGTTCGGGACGTAGAGGTCGCAGGTTCGAATCCTGTCTCCCCGACCACTTCGGTGGTCGTATTGAAGCCTGGGAACACGTTTCCAGGCTTCTTTATCAAGGGCCGTGGCAACACGGCACCGAAGGTGAAAAACGCGATCCCCCCTTGCCGCCGACCGGCGGGATCGATACAATAGGCGGCTCCTTACGGGGTGTAGCTCAGTCTGG
>DMZT01000143.1:4416-5137 GCA_003484865.1 Stenotrophomonas sp. | reverse complement strand
GAATCCTGTCTCCCCGACCATTTGATGGTCACAATCAAGCCTGGAAGACGTCACTGTCCTCCGGGTTTTTTTGTGCCTGGCGATTGGCAGGCCGGGTAGCGGCTGCGGATCTCCCCTTCGCAGCTGCCGGTGTAGCGGTACCCGCTGCGCATCATGCAGTGCTGGAGATCATCGAACGTGCGGCCCAGGGCCTGCTGGATCACCGCCGCGCTGGACTTCTGAGGCGTGGAGACGTGGTAACCACCATTGGCGGCCCCACCACATTCGCGCCAGTCGGCATCGCGGGCCGCGCCGTCATTGCCCATCTTCTGCCAGGTGTCGCGTGGCGGCACGAGGGTACGGCTGGCCGATGGATCGCCATTCATCCACATGCCGCCGATGCCGCAGGCGCTGAGGCTGAGGGCCAGGCACAGGGCGGTGACGGCGCGTGGGTGCAGCTCAATCACACACGCCCCGAAGATACGCATCCGCCCGTGCCTCGGGTGATGCGGCCGAGCGTTCAGGGGTCGCCGCGCGGAAAGTGATGCCAAGCTGCTCGGCGCTGCGTTGCAGCCCTTGCATCTTCGGCGACTGGCCTGCGACCGTGAGGGTCAGATAGGAAAGGCGCTGCTGCTTGAAGCTGCCGAGCGCCGACTGGACTGCTTTTCGTGTGACATCTTCGCTCTCACCGGCGATGACCAAGCGGGTCATCGGTGGCTCGGCACCCCGGGCCATGAGCGCC
>DMZT01000143.1:0-4356 GCA_003484865.1 Stenotrophomonas sp. | reverse complement strand
TTGATCCATCCATGCAGCCTTGCTCACCACCGAGCCCAGCATGAGGTTGGCCACGGGATTGCCTGCCGAGGGAACATCAATGTAGAAGGCCGCGCATCGCACCGCTTGTGCCGACTGCGGCGATTCGAGCAGCTCAGGATCAGCGCACGCTGCGCCGGCGATGCCCAGGAGAGTCAAACCAAGCGCGAGGCGGGCAGACGATCCAGATAGTGGACGAAAGAATGACTGCATGTTCTGGCTCCCAAGGATAGTGATACGCACTGGATGGAGGACCGCATACGCCTCGGCGCATCAGCGCTGCGACACGGACCCCTCCGCACGCTGGCATGCAGGGAAACGACTGGGAATCTCACCCTGGCAGGTACCGGTGTACTGATACTGTTTACCCAACATGCAACGTTGAATCTGATCGAATTTCGCACCGGAGCGCGCGGCCGTCTCAGCACCTGTAGTGCCTGGCAACACCGCATAGCTCCCCTTCTCCGTACCCCCGCAGGACACCCAGTCGAGCTGACGCGCTTCAGGTGTATTGGACGGGTGCTGCCAGCTTTCCATCAATGAAGGTGGGTTGGCCAGCCGCTCATACGCCGCTTTATCGCAGTAGATCATCGGTGTCTGCGGCCCACAGATGCGGCCATTGCCAATCACGCAACCGGACAGCAACGCGACTGCCAATGCAGCTCCAGCCGCTCTGATCTGTCGTTGCGCAGACGGCTCAATCAAGCAGCAATCTCCCCGAACCGGACTGGCAGGCGGGATAGCGGCCCGGAATATCGCCTTCGCAGGAACCGATGTAGTGATACTCCTTTCCCAACATGCAACGTTGCGCAGCGTAGAGTTTCTCGCGCGAAAGCTCGGCATCCTCTTGAGGAGTAGCCCCTCGCCGGTCTGCCGAAATGTTCCCACTTCGTTGGCCACCGCACGCCTGCCAATCCAGGTCGCGTACCAGGACGCTGGCATCCGGCCGGGTCCACTCGTGGCCCGGCGGGCTGAGGTGCCGGGTCGCAGCGGGATTGCCGTTCATCCACAACCCGCCTGCGCCGCAAGCGGTCACGCCCGACAGCACGGCCAGCACGGTCATTGTGCGACAAATGCGCAACGCGAAATGATTGCGGGAGATGAACGGCCTGGGGTAAAGCAGCATCCTGGTCACCGCACTCAGTCCACCGGGAACCCACCAGGCACGAACTCGAATCCTTTCCCGGTCATGCACGCATCACTCAGCTGACTCAGCCGCGTACCAATTTCCTTGCGCCGCTTTTTCTGCGCAGCGGTACGATCAGCGTGCCAGATCTTGGTAATCACAGAGCTCTCCTTCAGCAGCCCGGCGTACTCTTCATTGTTCCGCAATTCCTGACTGCATTGCTGCCTAGCCTGGTCCGCGTCGGCTTTGCTGGCACCTGCCTTACGCCAGTGCTGTTTGGTGGGCATGACGCGAACGGAACCGGCCGGAACGGGTCCAATGTCCGTTGTGGCCACCCGGCCCGGCGCCGCAGGTGCCGTGGCACATCCGGCAACAGTGATAAGCGCGGCCGCCGCCAGCATCGAGGTGTACTTCCTGATCATCGTTTTTCAGCCTCACGTTTGGGGACCTGCCTGACAGGTTGATTGATCTTACCGATGCCCCACACCTTGTCCGTGATGGACCGCAGCTCCGTACCGTCCGCGGGCAGGTAACCCACGTAGGCACTGTGCGACCCCGGGAAGCTGCCCTGATTCTTCTCGGAGGTCGCCGGGTTTCCGCCAAGAATGACGCGCCAGCTGCCTACGATGTCCGTCGGATGAGTGTTCTGCCATACCTCTCCCCTGGCGTCGCCAATCAACCCGACCAACCCCAGCGCTTGTTGTGCATTGGCTGCAGCCCCGTTGTAGAGGATGTAGCCGATGGGGAACATCTTCTGGTCGTCGCCTCGAAGCTGCAACATCGCATTGGTGAAGGTCATGCTGCCGCGGCTGTGATTGACGGCATTGAACTCCCATCCCTCCTCCCTGGCACGCTCCAGCAGCGCAATGTTGGCCTGCGATGCGGCCGTCACAGGCAGCATGACGCCCGTAAGGCTGCCCAGGATGCCATTGGCTTTGTCGTACATCGCATACAGCCCTTCGGCCACCTTGTTGCCGGTGTAAGGGTTCAGGATGTAATACACCCCGGACGCGTTGGCTTCATTGGTGTTCTGCTTCGCGCCTGTGGCAAGCGCGTAGGGCTCAGCGTTGAAAATGCCGTTGTTGAAGATGTACAGCTTGCCGTCAATGGCCTGGACATCCTCCAACGCCAGTTCGGTCTGACGGCAGTTGGTCCCGCCCGCTTCACAGGTCTGCAGGACAATGCGACTTTGCTCCGTCGCTGCTTTGTGCACCAGATCCGTCGTCCAGGCAGTGCCTTGGCGGAAGGCTTCGCCGGTGATCGCGTGCTCCGCAGCGGCACGCTCTTCGAGACGCTCAAGATCGATCAGCGCGGCAGATTGATGGGCGTTCAGCGTGTCGCGATTCAGCCCGGCCAGCTGTTGTTCTGCCCCCTTGCCAGTCAGCGCGCGCTGGAGCTCATCATCCGTGATCAACACAGCGCCATCGCTGATCGCCGCACGGGTTGTCCCCTGCGAGCCGTCACTGGCGTCGCCATGGATCAGCTTGTTGCCGATGATCGTCTTGGTGGCGCCATACAAGCCGGAGAAGGTTTCATCGGTGACACCGATTCCGCCGCTACTGGCCTTCGCGCTCGAAGCGTTCTCTATGTCGCTGACCACCAGTGCAGCTGTCTGAAGTCGATTCCTGCCGGCATCAATTGCTGCATCGCTGGAGCTGATCGCACCACCGACAAGCTGTGTCGTCCCATCCACATTGATCTGGAAGCCGCCGTCACCCGCACGAATGGCCGACTGCTCGGTGACACTGGCAAATTCACTGTCGCTCTTTTGGTTGAGCATGTAGGCACTGCCACTGAAACCCGCACCGAAAGTGACGCTGCCCCCGACGGTTCTGTCCTTGCTGTGGAAGCTGTGGGTATCCTGCAGACTCTCCACCGCCAGGTTGCCACCGACGTTCATTGCCACCTGCTCACCTGAAACTACCGCGCCACGCAGCGTGGTGTCGCCGCCCGATTCGATGACCAACGACTCTCCTGCAGTCAGGTGCGTCGTGTTCCAGTAGACGTCCTCGCCCTTGCCGCTGCCCCGCGAAGCACTGGCATTGGCCGTGATGCCGGCGCTGGCACCGCCCGAGCCCACAGCGATGGCCACGCCTACGCCGCCACTGGCGCTGCTGCTCTTGCGCTCCATCTCGATCACGTCACGGGACGCAAGAAGCGCGACGTCTCCGTCCGCCTTGAGGCGGATGTTGCCGTCTGCCGTTACGTCACTGCCCTGAATCGTGATATCCGACGCGTTGCCAGCGCCCGTGGCACTGATCCGGACGTCGCCGCCGGCCCGGATCGATGACGCTGCCGCCGTGTCGCTCTGCGTTGTCGTCCGGCTGTCGCTCTTGCTGGCCCCCACGGTGATGGAAATGTTCAACCCGCCAGCCGCGCCTGGATCCGCGCCGACCGCATCGACGCCTTCCTTCACCGCACCCGCTGCTGTCGCAGCACCCATCGCCTGCTTACGCCAGTCAGAGGTCTTGCTGGTCGCACTTGCCATGTTGCCGGCGGTCTGCAGTGCAGTGATCACCGGCGCAGTGACCGCAACAGTGAGACCGGCCTGCCTGAACTTGCTCTCCTGCGCCGTCGTCTGCGTTTCGCGGGCCTCCAGAATCGCGACCTCACGCGCGTGGATGTCCACATCGCCCTCCGGCGCGAGGACGTCACTGCCAATCTGGCGATACGCCCCGCCCGCCAGCAGCACGACATCGCCTGCGAGCGAGCCGACGGTCGACCCCGCCGCGGTGTTGCGCGCGGCCTTGTTGTCGTCGCTCTGCATCTGCGTGCCGGCCGTGATCGCAGCGCCACCGTTGTAGATCAGGCCACTCTGCTCCTTCTTCTTGAAGTGGCTTTCCGTCGCCGATTCGCGAGCGGCCTGGATCACCAGATCCTGGTCGGCGGCAATCGTGGTGCCGACATCGGAGATCACATCGCTGCCGGTGATGGTGACGTTGCGTCCTTGGATGGCCACTGTGTTCCCGCCAACCGTGCTGCCCTGGGCAACGGTTTCATCGAGGCTGTCGCGGGTGGTGCGGGTCGTGGTGTTGAGCAGGCCGCTATGCCGGTGCTTTCGACCCTCGCTCCAGTTGTAACTGTCTTCGGACACCCCGATGTTGAGGTTGCCGGTCGCCACCGCGACCAGGGCACCCTCGGCGCTGTTGACCGTCGCTGCCTGCAACTCCATGTCCCGACCTGCCTGTAGCTGGACATCGCCGACAGTCCGG
>DMZT01000142.1 GCA_003484865.1 Stenotrophomonas sp. | reverse complement strand
TGCATGCCGAGGCCTATAGCTCGGCCGAAGTGAAGCATGGCCCGATGGCGCTGGTGGGCCCGGGCTTCCCGGTGCTGGCGTTTGCCCAGCCCGATGAAACCGGCGCGGGCACCCGCGCGGTGCTGCAGGAGTTCGGCGCGCGCGACGCGCAGGTGTGGCTGGCCGACGTCGATGGCGACCTGGCGCTGCCGGTTGCACCGCACCCGGCCTGCGCACCGCTGCTCACCGTGCAGGCCTTCTATCGCGCCATCAACGCACTGGCGCTGCGCCGCGGGCACAACCCGGACCTGCCGCCGCATCTGAACAAGGTGACGGAAACCGTCTGATGAAAACCGTCCTGCGCAATGCCCGGATCCTGGCCGGCGATGAGTTCCGCGACGACCTGGCAGTGGTGATCGAAGACGGCCGCATCACCGCGCTGGTCTCCGACGCGGCCCCGCAACTGGGCAGCGCCGACGAACAGGTGGACCTGGGCGGTGGCTGGCTGCTGCCGGGCTTCATCGACGCGCAGGTCAACGGTGGCGGCGGCGTGCTGTTCAACAACACGCCCGACGTGGAGAGCCTGCGCACGCTGGCTGCCGCGCACCGCCGCTTCGGCACCACCGGGCTGCTGCCCACGCTGATCAGCGACGATGTGCAGGTGATGCGCCGCGCGATCGACGCCACCCGGGCGGCCATCGCGCAGGGCGTGCCCGGCGTGCTCGGCATCCACCTGGAAGGCCCGTACATCGCGCCGGCGCGCAAGGGCACCCATGACGCCAACAAATTCCGCGTGCCCGACGCTGACGAGATCGCGATGGCGGCCTCGCTCGACAACGGCGTGACCCTGTTGACCCTGGCCCCCGAACGGGTGCCGCTGGAGAGCGTCCGCGCGCTGGTCGAACGCGGCGTGATCGTGGCCGCCGGGCATACCGCCGCCAGTTACGAAGAAGCGCGCGCCGGGCTGGACGCCGGCATCCGCGGTTTTACCCATCTGTACAACGCGATGTCGCCGTTGACCGGGCGCGAGCCGGGTGCGGTGGGCGCGGCGCTGGAAGACCGCGACAGCTGGATCGGCATCATCGCCGACGGCGTGCACGTGCACCCGGCCAGCCTGCGCGTGGCGCTGGCGGCCAAGCCGCGCGGCAAGGTGATGCTGGTCACCGACGCGATGCCCCCAGTGGGCGCCGACAGCCCCAGCTATGAGCTGTATGGCGAAATGATCACGGCCGTGGACGGCGTGGTGCGCAATGCCGCCGGTTCGCTGGCGGGCTCGGCGCTGGACATGGCCACGGCGGTACGCAACGCGGTGCACCTGCTCGGCCTGCCGCTGGACGAGGCTGCACGCATGGCCTCGCGTTACCCGGCGCAGTTCCTCAACCTGGACGACCGCCTGGGTGAGATCGCCGAGGGCTACCAGGCCGACCTGGTGCTGCTCGACGACGCACTGCAGGTGCGCGCCACTTGGATCGCTGGCGAGCGCGAGGACGCATGACCGCCTCCCCATCGCCGCGCATGGGCTCGATCGATGCCCTGCGCGGGCTGACCGTGGCGGCGATGCTGCTGGTCAACAACCCCGGCGACTGGGGCCATGTGTATGCACCGCTGCTGCATGCGGACTGGCACGGCTTCACGCCCACCGACCTGATCTTCCCGCTGTTCCTGTTCATTGCCGGCGTGTCGATGGCCTTCAGCCTGTCGCCGCGCGCGGGCGAGCCGGCACTGCGCCCGGCCCTGCGCAGTGGCCTCCTGCAGCGTGCACTGCGCATCGCGGTGGCCGGCGCGGTGCTGCACCTGCGGGCGTGGTGGCTGATGGACCTGCCGGCCTACCGGCTGTGGGGCGTGCTGCAGCGGATCGCGCTGTGCGTGGCGGTGGTCGGGCTGCTGGCGATCCAGACGCGTGCGCGCACGCAATGGGCGGTGCTGGTCGGGCTGCTGCTGGTGTACATGGCGATCCTGCTGGGGGCCGATTCGCTGGCACCGTGGGTCAACCCGGCCAGCCGCCTGGATACCGCGTTGTTCGCGCCGCTGCTCTACAAGTACGACCCGCTGACCGGGCTCGGCCACGACCCCGAAGGGCTGCTGAGCAGCCTGGGCGCGCTCGCCAGCACGCTGCTGGGCCTGCGTGCGGGCGCGTGGCTGCGGGCGGGGCAGGTGGGTGGGCTGGCGGCGCTGGCCACGGCATGCCTGTTCCTGGGCGGTGTAGCGACGCTGTGGCTACCCCTCAACAAGCAGCTGTGGACCCCCAGTTTCGTGCTGTGGACGGGCGGGCTGTCGGTGGCGGCCTTGCTTCTGGCTCACCTGCTGGTGGATCGCTGGGGTGCGCCGGCGCTGGGCCGACGCTTCGGCGTCAACGCCATTGCCGCGTACCTCGGCTCGTCAGCGATGGCGCTGCTGCTGATGGCCAGCGGCACGTGGGGATGGCTGTACCAGACGCTGTCGGCGCTGCTGCCGACGGCCCCCGCACTGGCCTCGCTGCTGTGTGCGCTGAGCTTCGTGGCGGTGTGGTGGGGCGTGGTGTGGGCGCTGGACGCGCGGCGCATCTACCTCAAAATCTAGGATGGGCATCACGTGCGTTTACCCCCCCATCACGGCGCGGCGGTAAAAGTACTGACGCCGGTCTGCGTAGAAGCACTGGGCCGTTGCCGTACCCCCTCTTGTAGAACAGGAAAGGCGTATGCGCTCCAAGCCCGCTTCGCCGGCACGCACCGTGCTGGCCGACCGCATTTCATATTGGTTGCGTCGAAGCTGCGGGGGCGCGCTCGGCACGGTCCTGCTGGCCGGTACCGCGCCCGCCTGGGCCGGCTGCGACAACCCCGCGCCCGGGCAGGACCAGACGGTGACCTGCTCGACCGCAGCGCCCAATCCGGATCCGGTGGCGATCGTCACCGCCGGTGGCGCGTCCAACACCTCCATCAACGTGCTGGCCAACGCGCAGCTCGCTATCGCCAGCGGCGATGCGATCACCGTGCAGGCCGGTACCGGGCATGCCATCAACAACAGTGGCAGCATCATCGCCAACGCCGGCCGCGCGCTGCAGCTCAACGGGGCCACCTACCTGACCAACCGCGGCACCCTTGCCGGCAGTACCGGCGGCGTCGTGTCCGGTGCCGGCAACGACCGCATCGACATGCTCGGCGGCAGCATCCAGGGCGGCGTGCTGCAGGGCGCGGGCAACGACACCCTGGTGATCCGCGACGGCGTGATCGACAGCGTCGACCAGGGCGATGGGCAGGACAGCCTGGAGATCAGCGGCGGCAGCGTGACCGGCACCGTGCAGCAGGGGGCGGGCATCGACACCTTCCTGATGACCGGTGGCAGCATCGGCGCCCTGCTGCAGGGCGATGCGCTGGACCGCTTCCGCATGACCGGCGGCCGCATCGTCGGCGCGTTCGACGATGGCGACTACGCCGAAATGACCGGCGGCCGTATCGGCCGGGTCAACATGAAGCTGGACGACAACACCTTCCTGATGTCCGGCGGCACCATCGACGGCAACCTGGTCACCGGTTTCGGCCGCGACACCATCGTGCTGTCCGACGGCTACATCGGCGGCAACATCAGCGTCAGTGGCGGCGATGACGCGGTGACCATCACCGGCGGCACCGTGCGCGGCGAAATCCGCCTGAGCTTCGGCAACGACAGCCTGACCTGGAACGGCGGCGGCGTGGTGCACGGGGCGATCGACTTCGGCGAAGGCGACGATGTCGCGCAGCTGAGCAACCTCAACAACGCCCACCTGGGCGCGCTGCCGTCTTTCGATGGCGGGCTGGGCAACGATGTGCTCGGCCTGGACAACGTCAAGACCAATGGCGTGGCGCGCTTCACCAACTGGGAACAGGTGGCGCTGCGCGACGATACCCAGCTGACGTTCGATGGCACGTGGGTGCTGGGCGACAGCGGCAGCGGCACGGGCAGCCTGGACATCGATGCCACCAGCGCGGTGTTCGGCGGCGGCAGCAACGGCGTCCTCGCCCCGTTCGTGGCCGGGCGGCTGGCCACGCTCACCAATGCCGGCCGCATCGATCTCAGCAATGGGGGCGGCGTCGGCGATACCTTCACCGTGGTGGGCAACTATGTCGGCAACGGTGGCGCGTTGTACCTCAACACGGTGCTGGGCGACGACAGCTCGCTGTCGGACAAACTGGTGATCTCCGCCGGCAGCGCCACTGGCACCACCGGCGTGGGCATCCTCAACGCCGGCGGCACCGGCG
>DMZT01000140.1 GCA_003484865.1 Stenotrophomonas sp. | reverse complement strand
GAGAAGTTCGTCGCCGCTGCAGGCAAGCGCGTCTACGGGGATCCGCAGGACGAGAAAACCACACTGTCGCCGATGGCACGCGCGGACCTGCGCGACGAGCTGCACAAGCAGGTGCAGGACAGCATCGCCAAGGGCGCCACGCTGCTGCTGGGGGGCGAGCCGGTGGCGGGTTCGCATGCCGGCTATCCGGCGACCATCCTGGACAACGTCACCCCCGGCATGCCGGCCTACGACGAAGAACTGTTCGGCCCGGCCGCCGCGATCCTGCGGGTCCGCGATGACGCCGAAGCGCTGCGCGTGGCCAACGACACCACCTTCGGGTTGGGCGGCAGCGTGTGGACGACCGATGCGGCGCGCGGCGAAGCCATCGCCCAGCAGCTGGAGTGCGGTGCCGCCTTCGTCAACGCCATCGTCAAGAGTGACGTCCGGCTGCCGTTCGGCGGCAGCAAAAGATCCGGCTTCGGTCGTGAACTGGCCGAGCATGGCATCCATGAGTTCATGAACATCAAGACGGTTTACGTGGCGTGATGCCACGGATCGGGTAGGAGCCGACCGTTGGTCGGCTCGCGCCGTGGTGGCTTACGGTCGCCCGCCATGGCGGCCAACGGTCGTCGCCGTAGCGACCAACGGTCGCTACTACAGCCAGCGTGCGCGCTTGAACAGGCGGTACAGCCCCACGCACACCGCACCGACGCCGATGATCATCGCCGGGTAAGCCCACGGCTTGTCCAGCTCGGGCATGTTCGTGAAGTTCATGCCATACCAGCTGGTGATCAAGGTCGGGGCGGCCAGCAGCGCCGCCCAAGCACCCAGGCGCTTGACCGTCTCGCCCTGGGCCAGGGTCACCAGCGACAGGTTCACGCTCAGCGCGGTGCCCAGCATTTCGCGCAGGGTGTCGATCACATCACTGATCCGCACCGCGTGGTCGTGCACGTCGCGCAGGTAGAGCTTCACTTCGTCCGGCACCAGGTCGCCCTGGTAGCGCTTGATCTGCGAGAGCATGTCCTGCAACGGCGCGACCGCCATGCGCATCTTGTTGAGCTCGCGTTTGAGCTCGTACAGGCGCACCACGGTCTGGCGCTTGTAGTTGTCGGAAAAGATATCCTTTTCCAGCAGCTCCAGCGTGTCGCGGTAACGCTGGGTGATCGGCAGGTAGTTGTCGACCACGAAATCCAGCACCGCATACAGGCAGTACGACGGGCCCATCGTGCGCAGCAGGTCCGGCTCGCGCTCCACGCGGGCGCGCGGGGCGGCATAGGACAGCGATGCGCCATGGCGCACCGTGACCAGGAAGCGCGGGCCGAGGAAGGCGTGGGTCTCGCCGTAGCGGATCCGCTCGTCCACCATCTGCGCGGTCGTGACCACTACGAACAGCGAATTGCCGTAGGCCTCCACCTTTGGCCGCTGATGCGCATTGCGGGCGTCTTCGATGGCCAGCGAGTGCAGGCCGAATTCTTCCTGCAGCTTCAGCAGCACGCTGTCGTCGGGCTCGTACAGACCCACCCACACGAAGCCGTTGTCGCTGGCGATCACATCGCTGATCGCATCCAGGCCGATGTCGTGGCGCTTGCCCTGGTCATCGTAGTGAACGCAGTTGATGACGCAGGCGGGGTTTTCAGGTGTGACGGTATCCATGGCGGGCATCGTGCGTCAGCGGCCCGTGACGGGCAGGTCACGGCGGCCCAGCACCCATGCCAGCGCCACGTGGATGGGCAGCAACAGCACGATCCACTGCAGGTTGTACTGCGCCTGCAAGGTCAGCCAATGCAGCACCAGGCCGAGCAGCGACACGCCGGCGACCGCCCACAGCACGAACCGGAACCACGCGCGCGGCACGCGGCCGCGCAGCAGGGTGATCGCAGCGGGAACGAGCAGCAGGCACAGCGGCGAGAGCTGCAGCAGGTTGCGGTTGGCCCAGGCGGCCTGGTGCGCACTGAAGCCCCACAGGTAGGTCAGCAGGGCGCCACCAATGCCGCAGAACAGCCAGAACGGCAGCGCCAGGCCACCCAGCAGCCGGCGCCGGCGGCGCAGTGCAACCACACCCGCAGCGGCGATCAGGCCGCACAGCAGCCACGGCCACCAGCTGCGCGGGGACTCGGTCGGCTCCGGGGCGATCCGGTGCGGCAGCAGTTCCTGCTCGGCCTGCACCAGCGGGCGACCTTCGCTGTTGCGCACCTGGCGCAGCGCATCGGCCAGGCGCATCGGCACGAAGGCTTCCTGCCAGCGCGACAGCGGCTGGTCGGCGAACGGGCCCAGGCCGATATCGAAGCCCAGCCACATCCACGGCGACGGCGAGGCCAGGCGCACCGATTCACTGCGGTAGGTGTTGCCGCGCGAGCGCCCGGACAGCTGCGAATGCAGCCCGCCACCGAGGGCACCATCGATCGCATCGCGGACCATGGTGGCGCAGTTGGCGGTGTAGTAATCGTAGTGGTAGCGCGCGTTCTCGGGCTTGGCACGCTCGGCCAGCGACGCGGCCAGGGTGCGCGACTGCGCGGGCGTCAGATCCAGCCACTGCACGCTCGCACCGCGGCCGCTCTCCTGGTAGTACGACAGGTCCTGCCCGAGCGGCAGCGCGACCAGGTAATACATCATGTCGCCGCGCACGAAGTTGCCGATGAAATCGGACTCGCTCGGGTCGAAGTAACCGAAGTTGTACGAGGTGGCGTCGCCGGTGACCGGATCGACCACGACCAGCGCGTCATGGCCGAAGCGTTCGAAGAAGATCTCGCCCGGCTGCATGGTGACCACGCCGATGCGTGGCGCCTCGGCGGCAGGGGCCGGGGCGGCCGTGGCAGGCACGGCATCCTGCGCGGCCAGCGCCCCGAAGGGCAGGCTGGCCATCGCAAGCAGCGACAACACGAACAACAGGCGGCACAGCGACCACCGATTCAAAGGGGGCCGCATGGCGTGGGTCAATCCTCGTTGTGGGTGTCGGGCGGCAGCACGGTCACATGGAACGCCTGCACGCGCCGGGCATCGGCACGCGCCACCCGGAACACGAAGCGGTCCAGGGTGAGCTCATCGCCGGTTTCGGGCAGGTGCCCGATCGCCTCGGTGACCAGGCCACCGATGGTGTCGTAATCGTCGTCGGGGAACGTGGCACCGAAGCGCTCGTTGAAATCCTCGATCGCGGTCAATGCATCGACCACGTACTGGCCGTCGGCCTGGATCGCGATCTGCGAGGTGTGGTCCTCGGCCTCGTCGTGCTCATCGTCGATCTCGCCGACGATCTGTTCCAGCACGTCCTCGATCGTGACCAAGCCGGCGACACCGCCGTACTCGTCCACCACGATGGCCATGTGGTTGCGCGAGAGCCGGAACTCCTTGAGCAGCACGTTGAGCTTCTTGGCCTCGGGGATCAGCACCGCCGGGCGCAGCAGCTCACGGATGTTGGCCGGCCCGTTGTCGGCAACCACGCCGCGCAGCAGGTCCTTGGCCAACAGGATGCCGAGGATGTCGTCCTTGTTGTCGCCGTGCACCGGGAAGCGCGAATGGCCGGATTCGACCACCTGCTTCATCAGGTCAAGGAAGGGGGCTTCGACCGGCAGGGAGACCATCTGCGAGCGCGAGATCATCACGTCGCCGACGGTGAGCTCGGCCACCGAAATGGCGCCTTCCATCATCCGCAGCGTGTCGGCGGCGATCAGGCCGTCTTCGTGCGCGGTGTGCAGTACCGCCACCAGCTCGTCGCGGGTGTGGGGTTCGCCGGAGAAGGCAGCGGTCAGGCGTTCGAGCCAGCTGCGCTTCTTTTCATTGTGCTCCAGGGTGGAGCTACTACTGTCGTCTTCAGACATCTCTGGAAAAAAAGGCACCCGGCGTGCCGGGCGTTGGATTTAGTCTATCAGGATGCGGGCGCCTGTCAGCGCCCGGCCGAGGGCGGATTCACGCCCGGCAAGGGGGCCGGGGCGGCGCCCGGTGGCGGGGTGTCTTCCTCCGGTGGCAGGTCCAGGCTGTAGGTACAGCCGGCCAGGGTCTTGCCGGGGTGGGATTTGACCGTGGACAGGCTCAGGATCACCGACTCGATCAAGGCCTCGCCGGTACGCGGGTCGGTGACGTCGCGGCTGACCAGCTCGCGCCCGGCCATGAACTTCACCGGGGTGTCCACGCCATCCTCCAGCGCCAGGCGCTTGGCCAGCGGGCGCGGGTCGGCCAGATCCAGGATCGCCATGATGCTGGCCCCGGCCACCGTGATGTATTCGGCACGCTCGCCGAACACCGTGATCGGGGCGGCCAGGCGGAACTCGCTCATGAACTGGTTGGTCTGCGGCAATGGCTGAAGGCCGTTGGCGACCGCCTTGAGCGGGTCGGCCACGACCGGGGCCACCGCGTCGTAGTCACTCACGCTCTGGCGGCATTCGATCAGGGCGGTCAGGTCCAGCGGCGCCGCCTCGGCGAAGGCCGGGGTGGGCAGCAGGGCGAGCAGGCCCAGGCAGGCGCATCGGAACGGGGTCATCGCAACAGGTCCATCAACTAAGGCGTGCACGGCACGGACGCGGCACCGATGATAGCGGGCGCCGGTTCGCCGTGGCAGAGCATCAACGGCGGCGGACCAGCCAGCGCAGGGTGGTGGTGAAGGAAACCACCGCGATGCCGGCCGCGCACAGCACCAGCGCGGAGGCGCCCAGGTGGATCACCCCCGGGCCGCCGGCGGTGACCGCCATCAGCGCGCGCCCGAACACCAGTGCGAAGGCTGCGGCGAGCACGAACAGCAGTGCCACCTGTACGGGCCGTGCGCGGAATATCGATGACTGGGCAGGCGGTGCTCCATCGCGTCGCGCCCAGCGATACAGGGTGCGCCACCCCAGCGGCG
>DMZT01000141.1:4544-5451 GCA_003484865.1 Stenotrophomonas sp. | reverse complement strand
CTGGGACAGATCAGGCCGCGCGGCAACGCCGTTCGGCACCCGCTGAAATGCTGCAGCGCAATAGTCCGCAATGGGATGATGTTTTCTGATTGCGCTTGACATATACCTGATCAGGCTAAATATTCCTTACATAGGATTTGTAGGGATGTCGAAATGCCCGATCAGTTTCCGTACGACCCCAGCCGCCGGTGTGCCCGCGCGCCCGCACTGACCGCCAGCCTCCGCGCCCATCGCGCCGCTGGCCAGCAACACGGCCTTGCACCTGCCAACGCCCGTTACGTGCCGTTTCCTTCCCCCACGCCCCCTCCCCTTACCGACGTGCCAACCCGGCGCGGCTGCGACAGCGCGCGCGTCCCTACCCCTGCACGGCGGTTACCGCCGTGCACGGCCGTCGTTTTTCCTGTTTGACCCCGTTCCTGATTCCGGAGAGCCCGCCACATGCGCAAGCCGATGAAACGTTCGATCCTCGCCTCCACCGTCACCCTGTGCTGCATGGGCCTTGCCACCGCGGCGATGGCCCAGGATGCCGACGCCGATGGCAGCCGCAGCACACCCGATGTGGTGGAGCTTGATCGCGTGGTGGCGACCGCACAGAAGCGCGCCGAGAACGTGATGGAGGTGGCGGCCGGGGTCAGCGTGATCAGCGAAGAGCGTCTCGAGGCATTCGGCGCCACCCGCCTGAACGACTTCGCCGCCTACGTGCCGGGCTTCCAGGTGGACAGCGGCGGCGCACCGGGTCAGACCACGATGGCACTGCGCGGTGTCGCGCCCCTCGGCGGTGGCTCGATCATCGGCACCTACATCGATGACACCCCGATCGGCCCGAGCAGCAACAAGCAGCGCGCGACCACCTATGCACTGGATCTGCTGCCGTATGACATCCAGAGCGTGGAAGTGCTGCGCGGCC
>DMZT01000141.1:0-4372 GCA_003484865.1 Stenotrophomonas sp. | reverse complement strand
CCGCAGGGCACGCTGTACGGCGCCAGCTCGATGGGCGGCCTGTTCAAGTACGTCACCAAGGCGGCTGATCCGGATGGTTTCGAGTTCCGCGCCGGCATGGACGTCAATGCCACCAAGGAAGCGGGCGACGTGGGCACCGGCGTGCGCACCTCGTTCAACGTGCCGCTGATCGAAGGCAAGCTGGGCCTGCGCGCCAGCCTTTCGCGCCAGGGCACGCCCGGCTATGTGGATCAACCCGACCTCACCGGCGAGGACGCCAAGGACAGCAACGGCTACTACCAGCTGGCCTCCCGCCTGGCGCTGACCTGGCGCATCAGCGACACCGCCAACCTGCGCGTGCAGGCGTTGTCGCAGATCGTGGATGCCGACAACTCCAGTGCGGTGGGCTTGACCTATCCCACGCTGGAGCCGATCCGCGGCCCGCTCGAAGGCATCCTCCAGCGCGCCACGCCGTACCGGATGGAAACCGACTACTACTCGGCGATCCTGGACTGGGATCTGGGCAACGTCGATTTCGTCTCCGCCACCAGCTTCTCCGAAACCCGCATGGACGAAGTGCAGGATTCCACGCTGGTCTATGGCGTGGCCTGGCCGCTGCTGACCCCGTACCCGGCCGGCCAGGCCCAGTTCGATGTCTTCCTCGGCACGCGCAAGTGGACCCAGGAGTTCCGCCTGAACTCCAAGGAGAACGAGCGCTTCGAATGGTTGCTCGGCACCTTCTTCACCGGCGAGAAGAACACCAACCGCCAGCAGGTCAGTGCCTACGATGCGAACGGCGTCCCGCTGCCGTTCAACCCCGGTGCCGCCAGCCTGCCCGGCACCTATGACGAGCAGGCGATCTTCGCCGACGTCACGTATAAGTTCAGCCCACGCTTCGATGTCTCCGCCGGTGTGCGGCACGCGCGCAACCAGCAGGATTTCGAACAGCACAGCACCGGGCTGCTGTACGGCCCGCGGCCGATCGATCTGGCCGACTCCGCCGATGACAGCGTGACCACGTGGAAGCTGGCCTCGCGCTGGCACCTCAACGACAGTTCGATGATCTACGCGCGCTACGCCACCGGCTATCGCCCGGGTGGACCGAACGTATCGACCTCCGGCGTGGTGCCGATGACCAAGGCCGACACGCTGGACAACCTCGAGCTCGGCTTCAAATCGCACTTCTGGGACCGCCGCGCGATGATCGACCTGGCGCTGTTCCGGATCGACTGGGACGACATCCAGGTGCGCGTTTCCGAGAACGGCCTGAGCTGGATGGGCAACGCCGGCAGCGCGCGCAGCCAGGGGGCGGAACTGAGCTTCATGGTCCGCCCGGCCGAGCGCCTGACGATCGGCCTCAATGCCGCCTACATCGATTCGAAGATCGGTGATGTACCGCCGTCCAGCGGACTGGTGTCCGGCAGCCGGATGCCGATGACGCCGCGCCTGAGCTGGTCGAGCACGATCGACTACGACTTCGATGTGAGCGACCAGTGGCAGGGCCGGGTCGGCGCCGGCTACCGGGTCACCGGCGAGCGCGTGGCCGGCGCGTACGACATCGACAGCTACAACGCGCTGGACCTGCATGCCGAGCTGACCAACATGACGTGGACGGTCCGCCTGTACGCCCGCAATGCCACCGACGAGCGTGCCTACGTCTCCACCGGCTCGGTGCGGGACGCGCTCAACCGCTACGTCGCGGTGACCGGCGTGCCGCTGCAGCCCCGCACGATCGGCATGTCGATCGACTATCGCTACTGAGTGCCGTAGCGCCGTGCCCGGTGTTGCGCACGCCGTCGCCGGGCCCACCGTCGGAAGAGACTAAAGGATTATCCTGATTGGGTTGCATATTCTCTGATTAGGACTTATACAGATCCAACCAGGTCTAACAACTGCGAGCCCCTCGTCGTGAATGCCTCCCCTCTCTTCTCTCCGCCGACTACTGGATCCCTCATGAGCGCAACGCCCACCGCTGCCGTACAGGCTCTCGCCGCCCTCCCCCAGCCGTACCTGCTGTTCCTGGGCGATACCACCGAAGCGGGCTTCGCCAAGACCGCGATCGGCCTGCACGACTGGGCGCCGGAAGTGTGCGTGGCCGAGTGGAGCCTGCCCGGCTGCCCGATCACCACCGGCCTGCCGAGCATGACCCCCGCGCAGGCGCGCGCCGCCGGTGCCCGTGCGATGGTGATCGGCGTGGCCAACGGCGGTGGGGTGATTCCCTCGCAGTGGCTGCCGGCGCTGGTGGACGCACTGGAAAACGGCCTGGACCTGGTCAGTGGCATGCACCAGAAGCTGGATGACATTCCGGAACTGGCTGCCGCGGCCGAATGCCACGGACGCGAGCTGATCAACGTGCGCGTGCCGCCGCGCGGCATCCCGGTCGGCAACGGCCGCAAGCGCACCGGCAAGCGCGTGCTGACCGTCGGCACGGACTGCGCGCTGGGCAAGAAATACACCGCGCTGGCGCTGGCACGCGGCCTGCGTGGACTCGGCGTGGATGCCGACTTCCGTGCCAGCGGCCAGACCGGCATCCTGATCGCCGGCAGCGGCATTCCGATGGACGCGGTGGTCGCCGATTTCTCGGCCGGTGCCGCCGAACTGCTCAGCCCGAATGCGGCCGACAATCACTGGGATGTCATCGAAGGCCAGGGTTCGCTGTTCCATCCCGCCTACGCCGGCGTCAGCCTCGGTCTGCTGCATGGCAGCCAGCCGGATGTGTTCGTGGTCTGCCACCAGCCGGGGCGCAAGCACGTGCTGGGGTATCCGGACTATCCGCTGCCCTCCATCGAAGAGGTGATCGCGTTGACCGTACAGCTGGGACGCCGTACCAATCCTGATATCCGCTGCGTCGGCGTCAGTCTCAACACCCATGGCATGACCGAGGCCGCGGCATCGGCCGCCTGTGCCGAGGTCAGCGCGCGTCTTGGTCTGCCGGTGGCCGACCCGATGCGGCAAGATGGGGAATTCAACCGTTTGCTGGAGGCCTGCATCGCATGAAGATGACATCCCGTACCTTGAGCCTGTGCGTTGCCGCGTTGCTGGGCCTGAGTCCGCTCGCCGCGTTCAGCGCCAGCAAGACCAGCCCGGTGGAAACCGAAGTCGCGCGCCTGGCTACCCTGGTCGACGGCAAGGTGGGTGTCTCGGCGTGGCGCCTGGATGGCAAGGGGGCGCAGGTCCATCTCAATCCCGACGAAGCATTCCCGATGGCCAGCACGTTCAAGGTCGCCGTGGCGGCCGTGATCCTGACCAAGGTCGATGCCGGCGAACTGGCGTTGACCACGATGGTGCCGGTGCCGAAATCGTTCTATGTCGATTCGGAAGTGATCGCCGATCGTTTCATCCACGACGGCGTGAGCCTGTCGGTGCACAACCTGCTGGAGGTCATGCTGACCCAGAGCGACAACACCGCCACCGACGTGCTGGTGGCGCAGGCTGGCGGGCAGGCTGCGGTCACGGCCTGGCTGCGCGCGCAGGGCATTGAAGGCCAGCGCCTGGATCGCAACACCCGGCAGCTGCTCAGCGATATCTTCGGCCTCGGTGACGAGCCGCTGACCAAGGAGCGCGTGGCCGAACTGACCCTCGACCCCGAGGTCGTCAAGCGCACCAAATCCGGCAATGAAGCCTTCGACAAGGATCCGCGCGACACCTCCACGCCGCGGGCGATGTCGACCCTGCTGACCCGGCTGTTCACCGGCAAGGCGCTGAGCCCGGCCAGCACCGAGGTGCTGGTCCAGATCATGGAACGTTGCCGCACCTGCAGTGCACGCCTGCGGGGCAGCCTGCCGCCGGGCACCAAGGTGGCCGACAAGAGCGGCACCGTGGCCGGCACCGTCAACGATGTGGGCGTGGTCACCCTGCCCGATGGCAGCCAGTTCGCGATCTCCGTGTTCGTCAAAGCCAGCAATGCCCCGCGCAGCGAACGTGAGCGTGTGATCGCCGAGATCGCCCGCACCGTGCGTGACTTCTACCTGCTGCAGCCCACGGCCGCCCGCAAGTGACCGCCGCCGCCAGCCGGTTCCAGCGGTATCTGTTGCCCGGTTTGGCGTTCAAGTCGGCCGTGATCGGCGGCGGCTACGCCACCGGCCGTGAGCTGGCGGAGTTTTTCCTGCCCTCGGGCCCCTGGGGCGGCCTGGCGGCGATGGTGTTGTCGATGCTGATCTGGAGCGTGATCTGCATCCTGACGTTCCTGTTGGCACGGGCGATCCGTGCCAACGACTACCGCACCTTCTTCCGGCATCTGCTCGGCCGTGGCTGGTGGACCTTCGAGGTGGCCTACCTGGCGCTGATCGTGGTGGTGCTGGCCGTGTTCGGCGCCGCCGCCGGCGAACTGGCCGCGACCATGTTCGGCTGGCCGCGCATCGTGGGCACCCTGCTGCTGGTGGCGATCATCACC
>DMZT01000137.1 GCA_003484865.1 Stenotrophomonas sp. | reverse complement strand
GGCCGGACGCGCCGACGGGGTCAGGTCTTCACCCGGCTCGACCTTGCGCATCTGAAGCTGCTGGCCCGAGACCCACACCTTCTTCAGGTGGGTCAGCAGGTCCTGCGGCATTTCGGCCGGCAGGTCCAGCACCGAGAAGTCGTCGTGGATGTCGATGCGGCCGATGAAACGGCTTTCCAGGCCGGCTTCGTTGGCGATCGCGCCGACGATGTTGCCCGGCTTCACGCCGTGGACGTGGCCCACTTCGATACGGAAGGTTTCCATGCCCGGCTCGGCGGCACCGCGCGGGGCGATGTCACGGCGCGGGGCGCGCTCGACGCCGCCTTCGCTGTTGCCGAAGTCGCCTTCCGGACGCGGCGGACGCGGGCCACGGTCGTCTTCACGGCGCGGACCACGCTCGAAGCGCGGCTCGAAACGGGCCGGACGCTCGCCACGGTCGTTGCTGCGCTCGTTGCGCTGATGCGGGGCACGCTCTTCACGGGCACCACGGACCGGCGGGGTCAGCAGGAACGGCGAATCACCCTGCAGCAGCTTGGCCAGCGCGGCGGCGATCTCGATCGCCGGCACGTTCTTCTCGCCTTCCAGGCGCTGCAGCAGGTCGCGGTAGAACTCGGTGCCACCGGCATCGAGCACATCGCTGATGCGGCTCATGAACTTGGTGATGCGGGTGTCGTTGACCGCGTCCACGCTCGGCAGCTGCATCTCTTCGATGGGCTGGCGGGTGGCGCGCTCGATCGCCCGCAGCATGCCCTTCTCGCGCGGGGTGGCGAACAGGATCGCATCACCGGTGCGGCCGGCACGGCCGGTACGGCCGATGCGGTGCACGTAGCTTTCGGTGTCGTACGGGATGTCGTAGTTCAGCACGTGGCTGATGCGCTCCACGTCCAGACCACGGGCGGCCACGTCGGTGGCGACCAGGATGTCCAGCTTGCCTTCCTTCAGCATGCCGATGGTGCGCTCGCGCTGGGCCTGCTGCATGTCGCCGTTGATGGCGGCCGCGGCCAGGCCACGTGCCTGCAGCTTCTCGGCCAGCTCTTCGGTGGCTGCCTTGGTACGCGAGAAGATGATCATCGCGTCGAACGGTTCCACTTCCAGGATGCGGGTCAGCGCGTCCAGCTTGTGCATGCCGCTCACCCACCAGTAACGCTGGCGGATGTTGGCCGAGGTGGTCGTCTTGCTGACGATGGTCACTTCGGCCGGGTTCTTCAGGTAGGTCTGCGCGATGCGGCGGATCTGCGACGGCATGGTGGCCGAGAACAGGGCGACCTGACGGGTCTCCGGCAGCTTCTTGAGCACGGCTTCGACGTCGTCGATGAAGCCCATGCGCAGCATTTCATCGGCTTCGTCCAGCACCAGCGTCTTCAGCTCGGACAGGTCCAGGGTGCCGCGCTCGAGATGATCGATCACGCGGCCCGGGGTGCCGACGATGACGTGCACGCCACGGCGCAGGGCCGACAACTGCTGGCCATAGGGCTGGCCGCCGTACACCGGCAGCACGCGGAAGCCGGGAATGCCGGAGGAATAGGTCTGGAACGCCTCGGCGACCTGGATGGCCAGTTCGCGGGTCGGCGCCAGCACCAGCACCTGCGGCTTGGTCTGGTTGAAATCGAGGTTGGACAGCACCGGCAGCGCGAAGGCGGCGGTCTTGCCGGTACCGGTCTGGGCCTGGCCGAGCACGTCACGGCCTTCCAGCATGGCCGGAATGGTGGCGGCCTGGATCGGCGACGGGGTTTCGTAACCGACAGTGGCGACGGCCTGCATCACAGCGTCGGACAGGCCGAGATCTGCGAACAGCAGCGGCGCGGGGGATTCTTGGGACATGGGAAACTCCGAAACACCGCCGTTTTGGAAGGCAGTGAGATAAAAAAGGGGGATGGTCCGCGCTTTGGGCGCCCTTTCTTATCGCGTGCCCTGGCGCTGCTCGGTCGGAGGAGAATTCACTCACTCAGGGGGCGATGATACCGCATCGTTCCTGAACAACGTATACAGATTCCGGGATGGATCCCGTTGCCCCGCCTGCTGGCGCACAATACGCGCCCTTTCACGGCCCGGTCCCACGTCCGCGCCTCTTCCCAGGATACCCGCTCCATGCAGACCCTCGAATTTGAACTGGACCGCGACTACGTCGAGCTCAAGCAACTGCTCAAGCTGGCCGACCTGGTCACCAGCGGCGGCGAGGCCAAGACCGTGATCGGCGACGGCCAGGTCCTGGTCGACGGCGAGGTCGAGCTGCGCAAGGCATGCAAGATCCGCGCGGGCCAGCAGGTGCAGTTCGCCGACACCGTCATTCACGTGATCGCCGACAGCGACGCGCCCTGACCCTGTGTGACGACCAACGGTCATCACCTACCGGTGAGGTGGGCCGCGATCAGCTGGCGGAACGGGGCCACCCCGTGCGCCAGCCGCAGTCCGGCCCGGCGCAGCAGCCGCGCCGGCAGACGGTCATCGGTGTACAGCGAAGCGATCGCATTGGTCGCCTCGTAAAGCGGCCGCGAGGCCAGCCGGTGCCCGCGCTCGTAAGCGGCCAGCCCGGCGGGTGCGGCGATGTCGCGTCCCTGCCCGGCGGCCTTGCGCAGGCGCCCGGCCAGGCGATGCTGGCTCTGCAACCCCAGATTGAAGCCATGCGCGGTGACCGGATGCATGCCGACAGCGGCATCGCCGATCAACGCACAGCGATCGCCGGCGAACGCGTTGGCATACACCCCCACGAGGGGATAGGCCACCGGCGTGGCCACCGGCCGCATCGCGCCCAGCCGATGCTCGAAAAAGCCACTGAGGCTGCGGCCGAAATCGGCCTCGTCCTGGGCCATCAAGGCCGCGATCTGCCGCGGCGGCAGCGTGATGACGGCCGAGGCCTGGTCGCCATTGAGCGGCAGCAGGGCCATGGTGCGGCCATAGCCGAACCACTCCCAGGCGGTGTGCTGGTGCGGCACCTCGATCTGCATGCGGCAGACCAGCATCGATTTGCCGAAGTCACGCAGCTGCGCGCCGATCCCCAGCAGGCGGCGGGTGGAGGAGAAGCGGCTGTCGGCAGCCACCACCAGCCGCGCGGCCAGCTGGCGGCCATCGGCCAGGGTCACCACGCTGTGGGCCGGACCCGGGCTCACGGCCGTGACGCTGGCCTGGTCCAGGATCTCCAGACCGGCCTGGCCCTGCACGCTCTGCCAGGCGGCGCGGCGGATCAGATGGTTGGGCACCAGCCAACCGAGGTCGTCACCGGTGCGCTGGTCCGCGGCGAAGGTCAGCGCGAACGGCGATCCGCCGTCCATCACCTTGGCATCGCGCAGTGGGGAAATCTCGGCGGGATCCAGCTGCGCCCACAGGCCCAGCGATACCAGGATCTGGCGGGAGGCATGGGTCAGCGCGATTTCGCGGCCGTCGAACGCGGCCTGCGCCAACGCGGCACGCGGCTGCTGTTCGATCAGGGTGACGCTCAGGCCGGTATCGGCCAGCGCGCGCGCGAAGCACAGCCCGGTCGGGCCGGCGCCCACCACCACCACATCCACTGACTGCATGATCCCATCCTGCCGTTACGTGTCCATCGCAGCTTAACGCCGCAGCGCCGGCGCCGTCCTTGATCTGGATCAGGCGCGCCAGCGCGGGTTCACAGCAGCGCCCACAGCAGCATCACGATGCCCAGCAGCGATACCAGCCACACCAGGCTGCGCACATACGGCACGCCGGCGGCGTACAGCGGCAGATAGATCAGTCGTGCCCAGAAGTACAGTTGCACGGCCACGGCCGTCATCCCGTCCTGGCGCTGGGTCAGCACCACCGCCAGCACCGCCGCGGCGAAGAAGGGGAAGGTTTCCATGAAGTTGCTCTGCGCCCGCTGCAGGCGGCCAGCCAGCGGACTCGGCGCCGGCATCGGCTGATCGCGCGCCGACGCATTCCAGCCGATCCCGCGCTCACGGGTGATCAGGGTGGAAGGCGCAAACACGTGCACGAGGCCGAGCAGCATCGACCACACCAGCATCTGGATCTCGATACTCATCTGTGCAGGCTCCGGCAATCAGGGGGTGGCGGCACGCACGCTGTAACCGGCCAGTCGCCAGATGCGGTCTTCATCGAACCGGAAGGAGACCAGTTCGCGCACCGGTTGGGCACTGTTGGCAAAGCGCGTGGGGAAGCTGACGTTGATGTACAGGCCCTCCGGGACGGTCGCGCCGGCGGCGTACTTGACCCGGGTGACCACTGGCTGGCCGCGCGAGGCCAGCGCGCCAAGGCGCTGACGATCGGCGGTGAGCTGGCTGACGAAGGCCTGCTCGGTGACCGATTTCTTCGCCACGGCGGAGGCGCCTTTCCAGGCCTCGCCCGCACGGTTGGCATCGATCAGATGGGCGACCTGCAGTGCGGCCGCGCTCATCTCCGCATCCTGCTTCTGTACCTGCGCCTGCTGCGCCGGGCTCAATGCCGGGCGTGCCGAAGGAGCGGCGGCCGGCGCGGCAGCGGGCAGATCGGACGAGCACCGTGGAGGGTTAGAG
>DMZT01000139.1:6968-7552 GCA_003484865.1 Stenotrophomonas sp. | reverse complement strand
AGCACGTCCACCACCGAGGCCACTTCGTCCATCGGGGTGTATTCGTGCACGTCGGTCAGCACCGGCACGCCGATCTGCTTCTTCACTTCGGCCAGGACCTTCAGGCCCTCCTCCATGCCCGGGCCGCGGAAGGCGGTGCCCGAGGTGCGGTTGGCCTTGTCGAAGCTCGACTTGAAGATGAAGTTGATGCCGAGGCGATCGGTGATTTCCTTCAACTTGCCAGCCACGTCCAGCTGCAGCTGCATCGACTCGATCACACACGGGCCGGCGATCAGGAACAGGGGCTGGTCCAGCCCGACGTCGAATCCACACAGTTTCATGGCGTTTCCTTGTTGTCCGGCGAACACTGGCCAGGCCAGCCGCCGTGGGTGATTAGCGCTCTGCAATGGGGGCACGCGGCCCCCACTGCAAGTGCGGCATGCCGATCAGGCGGCTGCGTCCTGTGCCAGCTTGCCACCGGCCTTGCGCTCGCGCGCGGCACGGATGAAGCCGATGAACAGCGGGTGGCCTTCGCGCGGCGTGGACAGGAACTCCGGGTGCGCCTGGCAGGCCAGGAACCACGGGTGCTGGTCACGCGGCAGCTC
>DMZT01000139.1:6431-6804 GCA_003484865.1 Stenotrophomonas sp. | reverse complement strand
ATGACTTCCACCAGGGTGTCATCCATCGACTTGCCGGCGATCACCAGGCCCGCATCTTCCAGCTGGGTGCGGTAGCGGTTGTTGAACTCGTAGCGGTGACGGTGACGCTCGGAGACCACGTCCTTGCCGTACAGCTCGCGGGCCAGCGTGCCCGGCTTCAGGCGCTGTTCCTGCAGGCCCAGGCGCATGGTGCCGCCCAGATCGCTCTTGTCGTCGCGCTTTTCCACATCGCCGGTGGCGGTGCGCCATTCGGTGATCAGGCCGATCACCGGGTTCGGCGACTGGCGGTCGTTCTCGGTGCTGTTGGCACCTTCCAGGCCGGCCACATGGCGGGCGAAATCGACCACTGCGGCCTGCATGCCGTAGCAGATGC
>DMZT01000139.1:0-6254 GCA_003484865.1 Stenotrophomonas sp. | reverse complement strand
CTGCATGCCGTAGCAGATGCCGAAGTACGGCACATTCTGCTCACGGGCGAACTGCGAGGTCAGCACCTTGCCTTCGAAGCCACGGTCGCCGAAGCCGCCCGGCACCAGGATGCCGTCGACATCCTTCAGCGCGGCCAGGTCGCTGTCTTCCAGCTCCTGCGCTTCGAGCCACTTCAGGTTGACCTTGGTGCGCTGGCGCAGGCCACCGTGCTTGAGCGCCTCGCCGACCGACTTGTAGGCGTCCTGGTGATCGACGTACTTGCCGACCACCGCGATGGTGACCTCGTCCAGCGGGTGCAGCGTGGCATCCACCGCCGCTTCCCACTCGGCCAGATCGACCGGGCCGGCCTTGTCGCCGAGCTTGAGCTGGTTGACCACGATGTCGTCCAGACCCTGCGCGTGCAGGCCCATCGGGATGCGGTACAGCACGTCCACGTCCGGCACGCTGATCACGGCGCGCTCGGAGACGTTGGTGAACTGGGCGATCTTGCGGCGCTCCGAATCCGGCACCACCTGCTCGGAACGGCACAGCAGCACGTCCGGCTGGATGCCGATCGAGCGCAGTTCCTTGACCGAGTGCTGGGTCGGCTTGGTCTTCAGCTCGCCGGCCGCAGCAATGTACGGCACCAGGGTCAGGTGCATGAACAGCGCCTTCTCCGGGCCGCGCTCGGTGCGCACCTGGCGGATCGCCTCCAGGAACGGCAGCGACTCGATATCGCCCACGGTGCCACCGATCTCCACCAGCGCCACGTCGAAGCCTTCGGTGGCCTCGTCCATGCAGCGGCGGATTTCATCGGTGATGTGCGGAATGACCTGCACGGTGGCGCCCAGGTAGTCGCCGCGGCGCTCCTTGCGGATCACGTTCTCGTAGATGCGGCCGGTGGTGACCGAGTTCTTGCGGCTCAGGCGGGTGCGCACGAAGCGCTCGTAATGGCCCAGGTCCAGGTCGGTCTCGGCGCCGTCATCGGTGACGTAGACCTCACCGTGCTGGAACGGGCTCATGGTGCCCGGGTCGACGTTGATGTACGGATCAAGCTTCATCATCGTCACCCGCAGGCCGCGGGCCTCGAGGATGGCGGCAAGCGACGCGGCGGCAATGCCTTTGCCGAGCGAGGACACTACGCCGCCGGTTACGAAGATCAAGGGAGTCATGGCTGGGGGTGTCCTGTCAGGAAGGGGGAAACGGCGCCGGCGCGCAGGGCGACGGACGACGTAAAGGGGGAAATCGAGGCGATCCGGCTGGCGGCGGCGTCTTCACGCGCCAGGACCGGGATCAGGGGGGATGCGGTGCGGGAGTGGGTCAGCGACGTCGGGTCAGCCGTGCCGGCCGCTGTCTGGACCGTCACCTCCTGCCTACCCTGCTGGCGATCGCGCACGATCAGGCCAGTCCATTCGCTGATGGATGACACGCACTACTCCCGGAAAGCCATAGTTTACAGATTGACGGCCTCCAGCCCAAGGGGCGGATGACGGTCTTCACATAAAAAGAAGAGCCCCGGCGCGATACCGGGGCTCATGTTGCGTACTTTTTCAGATTCCCAGGTCTCTCTCGTGGAGAGCCCCCTTGGCGTTCAAGGGGGCGCGCCGACAGGCGCGGGGATGTGGAAGACAGGGTGAGCGGGGCCCACGGTTTACCGCGCAAACCGTGGGGAAGCGTCAGCGCGAAGCGCTTATCGCTTCTTCCGCGCTTCTTCTTCCTCTTCCTTCTGCGGGGCCTGCTCGCCCTTGGCCTTCATTTCGGCCGTGGCGGCGGCGCGGCGCTTGGCCTTGGCGTCCGCTTCCGCCTGGGCCCTGTCGGCCTGTTCGCCCTGCTGCGGCGTGGGCTGGCCCTGTCCGGCGTTCTGGGCCAGTGCCATGGGCACGGCCACGACGGCGGCGGCGATGGCAACGATGGTCAGCAACTTCTTCATGGGGTGCTCCTCGCGGTATGGCATGGAATGGGGCGCCGGAGGCTCCGGTTTCCCATCCAGCACAGTCTATCGCGCCCCGGTCGGCCGCCCCCTGAACGTGTGGCGTGCAAAAAACCCGTCCAGACCGCAAACTTCGCCGTCGCATTGCGCTTTATGAAGACAGATGAACGCCCGCTATAACGCCGCCGATATTGAAGTCCTGTCCGGCCTGGACCCGGTCAAGCGCCGCCCCGGCATGTACACCGACACCGCGCGCCCGAACCATCTGGCGCAGGAAGTCATCGACAATGCCGTCGACGAAGCCTTGGCCGGACATGCCCACACGGTCGAAGTCACGCTGTTCAAGGACGGCAGCTGCGAAGTCAGCGATGACGGCCGCGGCATGCCCGTGGACATCCACCCCGAGGAGAAGATCCCCGGCGTCGAACTGATCCTGACCCGCCTGCACGCGGGCGGCAAGTTCAACAACAAGAACTACACCTTCTCCGGCGGCCTGCATGGCGTGGGCGTCAGCGTGGTCAACGCGTTGTCCACCCTGGTCGAAGTGCACATCAAGCGCGAGGGGAGCGAACACCGCATCACCTTCCGCAACGGCGACCGCGCCACCCCGCTGGAAGTGGTCGGCAGCGTCGGCAAGAAGAACACCGGTACCCGCGTGCGCTTCTGGGCCGACCCGAAGTACTTCGATACGCCCAAGTACAACCTGCGTGCGCTGCGCCACCTGCTGCGCGCCAAGGCCGTGCTGTGCCCCGGCCTGACCGTGAAGCTGCACGATGAAGCCACCGGCGAGCAGGACACCTGGTACTACGAAGATGGCCTGAGCGATTACCTCAAGGCCGAGCTCGGCGAGCGCGAGATGCTGCCGGCCGACCTGTTCGTGGGCCACCTGAAGAAAGAAAACGAGATCGTGGACTGGGCCCTGGCCTGGATTCCCGAAGGCGAGCTGGTCCAGGAAAGCTACGTCAACCTGATCCCGACCGCCCAGCACGGCACCCACGCCAACGGCCTTCGCACCGGGCTGACCGAGGCGCTGCGCGAGTTCTGCGACTTCCGCAACCTGCTGCCACGTGGCGTCAAGCTGGCCCCGGAAGACGTCTGGGACCGCGTGTCGTTCGTGCTGTCGCTGAAGATGACCGATCCGCAGTTCAGCGGCCAGACCAAGGAACGCCTGTCCTCGCGCCAGGCCGCAGGCTTCGTCGAGGGCGCAGCGCATGATGCCTTCAGCCTGCTGCTGAACCAGAACGTCGCATTGGGCGAACAGATCGCCCAGCTGGCCATCGAGCGCGCCAGTGCGCGTCTGAAGACCGAGAAGCTGGTGACCCGCAAGAAGGTCACCCAGGGCCCCGCCCTGCCCGGCAAGCTGGCCGACTGCATCAGCCAGGACCTGTCGCGCACCGAGCTGTTCCTGGTCGAAGGCGACTCCGCTGGCGGCAGTGCCAAGCAGGCCCGCGACAAGGACTTCCAGGCGATCCTGCCGCTGCGCGGCAAGATCCTCAACACCTGGGAAGTGTCCTCGGGCAGCGTGCTGGCCTCCGAAGAAGTGCACAACCTGGCGATCGCGATAGGCTGCGACCCGGGCAAGGACGACATCGCCGGCCTGCGCTACGGCAAGGTGGTCATCCTGGCCGACGCCGACTCGGACGGCCTGCACATCGCGACCCTGCTGACCGCGCTGTTCCTCAAGCACTTCCCGGCGCTGGTCGATGCCGGCCACGTGTTCGTGGCGATGCCGCCGCTGTTCCGTGTCGACGTGGGCAAGCAGGTGTTCTACGCCCTGGACGAGGAAGAGAAGCGCACGATGCTGGACAAGATCGAGCGCGAGAAGATCAAGGGCCAGATCAGCGTGACCCGCTTCAAGGGCCTGGGTGAAATGAACCCGCAGCAGCTGCGCGAGTCCACCATCCATCCCGATACCCGCCGCCTGGTACAGCTGACCATCGATGACGGCGAGCAGACCCATTCGCTGATGGACATGCTGCTGGCCAAGAAGCGCGCCAGCGACCGCAAGGGCTGGCTGGAGAAGAAGGGCGATCTGGCCTCGCTGGAAGTCTGATCGACCGGTTGTGACACTGGAAAAACCCGCCTTCCGGCGGGTTTTTTCCTGGGCGACGCCGCGCACTAGCGGTGATAATCGGGGCAACCTGCATCAGGACGTCCCGCATGTACGATATCCAGCCTGCGCTGACCACCGATCACGACCGCATCACCGTCGTCTGGAAAGCCTCGGTACGCGCTACGCACGGCTTCCTGCCGGAGGCGGCGATCCACGCACTGCGTCCGCTCATCCGTCAGCAGTACCTGCCAGCCGTGACGTTGCGCGTATGCAAGGATGCCGATGGCGTCATTCAGGGCTTCGTCGGCGTCGCCGATGATCGGATCGAAATGCTGTTCATCGAGCCGCGCGCGAGGGGCACCGGAATCGGCAAGGCATTGCTGCGCCATGCCATCGAGGTACTCGGTGCCGATGCGCTGGACGTCAACGAACAAAATCACCAGGCGGTCGGCTTTTATCAACACCAAGGGTTCGTGGTGACCGGTCGCTCAGCGCTGGACGGACAGGGCCAGCCCTACCCACTGCTGCACATGCGCCTGGCCCCTCACTGACCCATCATCACGGCAGCGCACTACATCCCCGGAGTTCAGTCATGCCGTTCGATCCCGCCCTGCAACTGGAGAGCGCGCGCCTGGTGCTGACCCCGATCGGCGCGACGGACGCGCAGGCGATGTTCGCAATCCAGTCCGACCGTGCCGGCATGCGCTACTGGAACCATCCGGCGTGGACCGACCTCAAGCAGGCCTATGTGCAGATCCTCGACGATCTGGCCGCGCTCGATGCGGGCACGCAGTTGAAGCTGGCAATCCGGGAGCGTGTGGACGGGCCGCTGCTGGGGATCGTGGTGGTGTTCGCGATCGACGAGACGTCCCGGCGTGCGGAGATCGGGTATCACCTGGCGCCGTCGGCGCAGGGCAAGGGCTACATGCACGAGGCGCTGTCACGGTTCGTGGCGTATCTGTTCGATGTGCTGCGCCTGCGTCGCCTGGAAGCGGAGATTGATCCGCGCAACGTGCCCTCGGCGAAGGTCCTGGCGCGGCTCGGCTTCCAGCGCGAGGGACTGCTGCGGGAGCGCTGGCGGGTCGCCGGCGAAGTATCGGATTCGGCGGTGTATGGGTTGCTGGCACGGGAGTGGCAGAGGCCAGGCAGCGCAGTGTCGGGGTGACCGTCGCACGAAACACCCCCGGCCATTCCGGCCTCTGCATCCGCGGTGCCCCACGAAAAAGCCCGCCTTCCGGCGGGCTTTTCGATGTTCAACCGTGCTGACCGATCAGGCCCAGCCGAACAGCTCGAACAGACGCAGGATCAGGTACGCACAGCCGCCGGCGGCCGGGATCGTCAGGATCCACGCCCACACGATGCGCTCGATCACGCCGAAGCGCAGCGAACGCGGGTTCTTGGCGAAGCCCACGCCCATGATCGCGGTGGAGATGCTGTGGGTGGTCGAGACCGGCATGCCGAAGTGCGCCGCCACGGTCAGGATCGTGGCCGAGCTCGTTTCCGCGGCGAAGCCGTGGATCGGGTGCAGCTTGACCATCTTGTGGCCCAGGGTCTTGATGATCTTCCAGCCGCCCGAGGCAGTACCGGCGGCCATCACCACGGCGCAGGTCAGCACGATCCACATCGCGATGCCGTCACCGGCGGTTGCATCCGGGTGCATGAACGCCAGCCAGGACGGCAGGTCGTTCAGCGCACCGGTTGCCTCGGCGCCGATCAGGGTCATGGCGATGATGCCCATGGTCTTCTGCGCATCGTTGTGGCCGTGGGCGAAGCCCATGTAGGCCGCCGACACGATCTGCGCCTTGCCGAAGAACGCATTGACGATGCGCGGCCGGGCCAGACGGCCCAGGAAGCCACCGATCTTCGCCATGCCCGCGATCATGCCCCACAGCAGCAGCATCACCGCGATGCCGAGCAGGAAGCCGGCGATCGGCGAGGTGATCATCGGCAGGAACACCTTCCACAGCAGGCCCTTGTTCTGGGCCCAGGTGCCGATGCGCTCGGACCAGATCAGGGCATCCCAGTTGTTGTGGGCAGCGGCCAGGCCGGCGCCGCACAGGCCGCCGATCAGGGCGTGCGAGGACGAGGACGGCAGCCCCTTCCACCACGTGATCAGGTTCCAGATGATGCCGCCCAGCAGCGCGCACAGGATCACCTGCGGGGTCACATCGACCACGTTGGTGTTGAGCAGGCCCGAAGCGATGGTCAGCGCGACGGCGGTGCCGGTCAGCGCGCCGATCAAGTTCATGAACGCGGCGAGCATCACCGCCCAGCCGGGCGAGAGCACTTTG
>DMZT01000138.1 GCA_003484865.1 Stenotrophomonas sp. | reverse complement strand
CGCACCGGGCCGTTGCCTGTCTGACGAGGAACCAGGCGGGTTTACTCGATCGGCTGGTCCAGCATCAGCTGGCGCGCGAAGCGCACCGGCGGGGCGCCGTAGGACAGCATCTGATCGTGGTACGCCTTCAGGTTGAACTTCGCGCCCTGCTTGTCCTGCACGGCCTTGCGGGTATCGAAGTGTTCCTGCGCGCCGACGAAGTAGGTCGGCAGCTGCGCGGAGGTCAGCTGCGCACGCACCCACTTGCCCGAAGCTTCGCTTTCCTGCTGGAAGGCATCGTGGGTCATCAGGTGCATCGCCTGCTCACGCGTCCAGTTGTCCACGTGCACGCCCTGATCCAGGATCGCGTTGGAGATGGTGCGCAGGTAGAACTTCAGCTGCACCAGGTGGAACAGCGGATCGTTGTCCAGGTAACCCTGCTCCTGCATCATCCGCTCGGTGTAGACCGCCCAGCCTTCGGCGAACAGGCCCGAACGCAGCACCGCACGCAGCGTGGAGGGGAACTTGCCCGAGTGCCAGCCTTCCAGGTAATGCCCCGGGGTGCCTTCGTGGATGCTCAGCAGGTGGATCATGCGGCTGTTGTATTCGCGCAGGAACGAATCGACCTGCTTGTCCGTCCAGTCGTCCGGGATCGGCGAGACCGCGTAGAAGGTCTTCAGGTTCTTGTCGAGCGGGCCCGGCGAGTCGCAATAGGCCACGGCCACGCCACGCTGGAATTCCGGCATCAGGATGATGTCGACCGGCGAATCGGGCAGGGTCATCAGGTCATGCTTGCGCACGAACTCGGTGGACTGCTCCAGCGCGGCCTTGGCGTCGTCAACCACCTTGTCGCGGGCCGGCTTGTCGGCATAGGCCAGCTCCAGCGCGGCTTCGATGGCGGCCTGCTGCTGCTCATCGCTCGGGTTGGCCGGCAGCGCCGGCGCGCCCGGCTTGTCCTTGAGCACGGTCTGCGCGATGCCGTACATGTCCTGGCGCACACGCTTGAGCTCGGCACGCGCGCGCTCGCCGATCTCGGCGCGCGAGAGCGAGGAATTCAGCGCGAACTTCAGCTTCTGGTCGTACAGGTCCGCACCGATGCGGAAGTCCCCCTTGGCGTTCGGCACCAGGGTCTTGTCCAGCCAGGTCTGCTGCTCATCGACAGCCTTCTTCAGGCCGTCGATCGCGGCCTGCAGGCGCTTGCCATCTTCGGCCGGCAGCTCACCGATGTGCGGGGTGATGAAGGTATCGACGATGCTCAGGATGCCGCGGTTCTGTTTGGCCACCGTTTCGGCATGGATCTTCGGCACGCGGGCCGGGTCCAGGTTCTCGCGGGCCTGGGCGAAGATCTGCGGCAGCTTCTCCATGCGCGCGGTCGCCGACTTCAGGCGGTCGGGCAGCGGGGCGAACTCACGCGCCATCAGGCCGTAGAGCGCGCTGCCGGCCATGCCGTTGTACATCTGCGGGTCCCACTTGGGCGACTGCAGCACTTCCGCGGTCCAGACCTCGGACTGCAGCTGGTTGCGCAGGATCGCCGCATCCACCTGGTTCTCGCGCGAGAGCTTGCTGACGTCGATCTTGTCCAGATCGCCCAGCAGTGCCTTGTATGCGGTCAGCACCTTCTGCTGGCCGGCCGCGCTCAGGTCGTCGATCTCGCTGTCGTAGCGGTGGTCGCCGATCTGCGTGGCGCTGATCGGGGACAGCTGCATCCATGTGTCGAGGGCGCGCTTGGACAGATCGGCGAAGGCCGCATCGACCGCGGCATCGCCAGCCGGGGTGGCCGCTTCGGTGCCGGTGGTGGGCGTCGGGGAGTCGGCCTGCTGGCAGCCACCAAGGGCGGCGATCAGGGCGAGGGCAAGCAGATGCTGGCGCATCGGTGTTCCTGTACTGGGGACAATCCCCGAGCATAGGGCCGATGGCCGCCGTTGTCCCCGTGCCATTGGATTACCATGCGCCGTGAAGATCACCGCTTTTGATGGAGCTGCACTGTGACCGAGTGGAAAGGACGGGCCCGCGCCGGGCTGGCAGGGATGCTGTTGTTGGTCCTGGTGGCCTGTGGCCGCAGCGGGCCGAACTACGCCGCCGATGCGGCCGCCGGGGCCGTGGCGTCCCCCGAGGGCGCGTTCCTGGCGTATGAACACGACATCCGCATCCAGCTGGATGCCAAGCGCATCAGTGAGCGGGTCAAGGTCGTGTCCGCGGCCTGCCAGAGCAACCGGTTCGGGGACTGTGCCGTGCTGCAGGTAGGCGAGGAAGGCGGTGAAACCCGCTCCGGCTCCATCCGCGTGCGCATCGCGCCCAAGGGCGTGGAACCGATCATCGCCCTGGCTGGTGAAGGCGGCGATGTGGCCTCGCGCAACACGCATGCCGAAGATCTGGCCCAGCAGGTGGCCGATACCGCGCTGACCCAGACGCGGTTGCAGAAAGAACACGCGCAGCTGCAGGCGTATCAGCAGCGCAGTGACATGAAGGTGGCCGACCTGTTGGCGGTCTCGCAGCGCATGGCGGAGATCGAGGCGGGGCTGGAGCAGGCCAACAAGGACGCGGCACAGCAACGCCGGCGGATCGACACCCATCTGGTGACGATGCACTTCGAAGGCCCGGCCGGGCAGCGCAGCCGCAGCGAAATCGGCAAGGCGTTCAGTGAGTTCGGGGCGATCTTCACCACCAGCATCGCCTTCGTGATCCGCGCGATCGCCGCCTTGGTGCCGGTCGGCGTGGTGGTCTGGGCGGTCGGTGCCGTGGTCGTGGCGCTGTGGCGCCGTCGCAAGCGGCGCAAGGCCGCGGCGGCCGCACGCTGACCAGACCGGTCA
>DMZT01000088.1 GCA_003484865.1 Stenotrophomonas sp. | reverse complement strand
TGGCGCACGTCGAGCCCCCATGGACGGGTTTACGGCGCGTCCCGGCTGGGCATGGCAGCGCTCGCCCAACACGGGCAGCAAATAGCCGAATGCAACCAGGGCAGCAATGTTTGGAGCCAGCCAGAGGCAGGCAATACACCGAATGAAGAAGGCCGCCTCGCGGCGGCCTTCTCTCTTGTTTCGGCAGGATCGCTTACTTCAGCTTGATCTCGCGCAGGCGCTCTTCCAGGAAGCCGTGGGCGGTGATCGGCTCCGGGTAGCGGCTCGGGTTTTCCGGGGTGATGCAGGTCGGCAGCACGTCGATCAGGAAATCCGGGTTCGGGTGCAGGAAGAACGGCACCGAATAACGCGGCTGGCGCGCCTGCTCGCCCGGGGGATTGACCACGCGGTGGATCGTCGAGGGATACACATGGTTGGTCAGGCGCTGCAGCATGTCGCCGATGTTGACCACGATGGTGTCCGCGTCCGAGGTGAACGGCACCCACTTGCCTTCGTGCGACTGGACTTCCAGGCCGGCCGCGCTGGCGCCGACCAGCAGCGTGATGAAGTTGATGTCGCCATGGGCACCGGCGCGCACGTTCGGGATGTTCTCGGCGGTGATCGGCGGGTAATGGATCGGACGCAGGATCGAGTTGCCGTTGTTGGTCTTGTCCGCGAAGAAATCCTCCGGCAAGCCAATGTGCAGCGCCAGGGCCGACAGGACGCGCGAACCCAGCTTGTCCAGGGCCTGGTAGATGCCGTAGCCACGCTCGCGGAAGCCCGGGACCTCGCTCGGCCACAGGTTCGGGGCCATCACGTCACGGTACGGGGAGTCGTCCGGGATCTCGCGACCGATGTGCCAGAACTCCTTCAGATCGAAGTGCTGCGACCCCTTGGCGGTCTCCACGCCGAAGGCGGTGTAGCCGCGCGCGCCGCCGCTGCCGGGCACGTGGTACTGGCGCTTGGTCTCTTCCGGCAGCGCAAAGAAGGCCTTGAAGACCTCATACGCCGCGTCGATATCGGCCTGCGGAATGCCGTGGTTGCGGATGCCAGCAAAGCCCCATTCGCGGTAGGCCGCACCCAGCTCGGCCACGAACGCGTCGCGGTCGGTGTCAAAACGGGTGATGTCGAGGGTGGGGATCTGGCTCACAGCGATTCCTGCTTGTTCATGGTGGTCGGTGGGGCCAGCTGTGGCCCGGCTGAACATTGTGCCAGATCGGGCCAACCCCGCCACCGATACATTGATACAAACCGATACAATGCGCGCGCCCAGACGGCCAGAACGGGCCAACGGCGACGCTCACGCGCCGCCCCCTTTACTCCCAGCGTCGCCCGGTCCGCCTCATGGATGCCCTGCCCTCTTCCTCATCGCCAACGGCGTTGCGCTGGCTCACGCCGGCAGGGCCCAGCCTGTGGCCGATGGACCCGCATGACCTTCCACCCACGGCACCGCACAGCGCATGGGATGCGCTGGCGCGATCCCGCAGGCAATGACGATGGCCGCCCGCGCAGGCCGCGGGCGCTTTTCCACACATGGACTGTCCACCGATGAACGTGCCACTGAAAATTCTCCATACCGAGGCTGCCAAGGGATTTGGCGGGCAGGAGATCTACATCTATCGCCACATGCTGGCCATGCGCGAGCGCGGCCATGACGTCTCCCTGCTCTGCCAGCCCGGCGCCCGTCTGGGCGAGATGGCGCGCGAAGCCGGCTTCACCGTCCACGCGCTGAAAATGGGCGGTCTGCTGCGCATGCTGCGGGGGATCTGGTCAGTCTCGCGCCTGGTGCGCCGCCAAGGCTACGACGTGGTCAACACCACCAGCCGCCGCGACAGCCTGATCGCCGCTGCCGGTGCACGCCTGGGCGGCACGCCCCTGGTGGTGCGCTCGCGCCACCTGATGAGCCCGATCAACTCGCTGCTGACCTACACCGGCCTGCCCCACCGGGTGATGACGGTGAGCAGTTTCGTGAAGAAGCTGATGGTCAGCCGCGGCATCGAGGACGCGCACGTCGGCATCGTCCCGCCGATCGCGGTACCGCCGCAATGGTCGCAGATCGCCAAGCGCGATCCCTGGCAGTGCCTGCAGGACACCCGCGCGGACGTGCGCGCGGAGCTGGGCTTCAACGACGAACAGATCGTGGTCGGCTGCGTCGCGGTGCTGCGCGAACCCAAGGGCCACCTGGAGCTGCTGCAGGCCATGGCACCGCTGTGCCGCGCCGATGCGCGGGTGCAACTGGTGATCGTCGGCGACGGCCAGCCGGTGATGGACCGCCTGATCGCCCTGCGCGAGCAGCTCGGCATCGCCGCCCAGGTGCACTTGCTGGGCTACCGCCAGGGCGCTTGCCGGCTGATGACCGGTTTCGATATCTTCGCCCTCGCCACCCACAAGGAGGCAGCCGGCACGGTGTTTCTCGAAGCGGCGTACGTCGGCGTGCCGATCGTCGCCACGCGCGTGGGCGGTGTGCCGGAGATGGTGGTGGAAGGCAGTAACGCCCTGCTCGCGCCACTGGGCGACCAGACTGCGTTGACCAACGCACTGCGCACCCTGATCGAGCAGCCCGACCGCCGCCAGCAGATGGGCCTGGCGGGCTGGGAGTGGATGCGCAGCGCCCACCGTTTCACCCCGACCGGTCACACCGAAGCGACCGAACACTATTACCACCAGTGGTTGAAGGAACTGGGCCATGGCCAACGCTAGATCCGTCCCGGTGCTGATGCACCACCATGTCTCCCCCTCCCCGGGGATGATCACGGTGTCGCCGGAGAACTTCGAAAGCCAGATCGCCTGGCTGGCGGCCAACGGCTGGACCTCGCTGACGCTGGACCAGTACGCCGACTTCCTCGCCGGCAAGCCGACCCCCGCCAAATCGATCGTGATCACCTTCGATGACGGCTACCTGGACAACTGGGTGTACGCGCACCCGATCCTGGCCAAGTACGGGATGCACGCCGTGGTGTTCGTGGTCACCGGCTGGATGGGCGAAGGCGATGTCCGCCCGCACGCCGGCCAGCCCGGCGCCACCGTGCCCGCAACGCCGGACCATCGCGGCTGCGAGGCGGCGATCCTGCGCGAGAACCGTCCGGACGAGGTGATGATGCGCTGGAGCGAAGCGCGCGCGATGATCGCCGCCGGCACGTTCGAGGTGCACTGCCACACCCACACGCACACGCGCTGGCTCAAGCAGGATATCTCCCGCGAGCACAAGCGGCAGGGCATCAGCGGCGACCTCTCGGTGGCACGCGAAGTACTGCAGCAGCAGTTGGGCACCGTCTCGGAGACGCTGTGCTGGCCGTACGGCGATTTCGACGAGGACTACGTGCAGATCGCGCGGGCGCAGGGCTTCAAGTACCTGCACACCACTCATCCGTTCGGCCGCAACGTGGTCGGCGGCGATCCGGGACACATCTACCGGTTCGCGATCCGCAACCGGCCGGCGAGCTGGCTGCGCAAGCGCATCGCCTACAGTTACCACCCGTTGATCGCCCCCCTGTTCAACCGCTTCAAGGCGAAGAAAAAGAAGATGGTGGCGGGGCCGTAACGCGCCACCGCGCTGCAACGAAAACGCCCCGGTCTCCCGGGGCGTTTTCAGTTTCCGGCATCACTGCACGGCTCAGGCCGCGGCAGCTGCCTTCACCGC
>DMZT01000305.1 GCA_003484865.1 Stenotrophomonas sp. | reverse complement strand
GGCGGCGCCGGCGCGGGGTCGGACGTGTCGCGCATGCTCAGCCGGACATCCCGATACGTGCCTTGGCGTTGCGCTTGAGCAGCCAGCGCGCGATCAGCGCCAGCAACAGGCAGCCCAGGCCCACGAAGGCGGCCAGCAGCAACGGGCTCTGCGAGAAGTACCAACGCAGCCAGGTCAGCGGCGGCAGGTGGCCGACGTAGTAACTCTGGTTACCGGCCAGGCTGCGCACCTTGTCTTTCTGCAGCAGCACCACGCTGCCCTGGAAATCACGCAGGCGGTCCGGATCGAACCACGCTTCGAACAGGCGGTTGACCTGGGCGGGGTCGTCGGCCATCACCGCCACCACGCTGCGGCCCTTGCGCAACGGCGATTCGAAGCCCATCAGCACGACGTCGCCCGCATCCGGACGCACCGAGACTTCGGCGGTGGTCGGCAGATCGGTGCGGCGTGCATCCGGCGACAGGAACGAGGGCATGCGTTCGAACACCCAGTCCGAGAGCTGCACGCGGCGCGACTGCCCCGCCTCGCCGATCGGCAGGTGCGCGGCCCATTCGCCGAACAGCGGCTGGCTGCGGCGCGAACCGAGCACCACCAGATCCTGGTCGGCATGCTCGCCGACCTGGCGCGCGGCGATGATGCGGTTGCGCAGCGCCGGGTAACCGGTCGAGGCACCCATGCGGCCAAGCAGGGTCAACACGTTGCCGACGTCATCGGCATTGGGGTTGTCCGGCAGCACCAGCACGGTCTCGGAGAGGTCGGCCAGCCGCGTGAACGGATAGCCGGCATTGCCGAAGGCGGCCAGGTTGGGCATCGCCATGTAGTGGTCGAAGCCGCTCAGATCGATGCTGGTATCCCCATCGATCGCCGCGGAAACATCCGGGAAGGTGTTCTTGCACTCGGCCGCCTGCGGGCGATCGAAGAAGAAGTGGAAGCGCAGCTGGCTGTTGGACGAGAACGGTCCGGTCGGCAGCATCACCTTCTGCTGGATCGGCATCGCGCCCGGCGCCTTGAGCTTGTTCCACAGCATGTCCGACACCGAGCGCGGTGCCGGGCGACCGTTCAACGGCAGCGTGGTGACGAAGGCATCGTTGATGCTGATGTTCAGCGCGGACTTGTCCGCGCCTTCGGGCAGCGTGTAGCGGTAGCGCAGGTCCAACGGAATGCCGTCGCGACGCCACACGAACAGATCCGGCGGCAACTGCAGGCCGATCCGGATCAGGTCCGGATGGTAGCCGACGACGTTCAACTCGCTGGTCTGCTGGACCAGCTCGGAAACGCGTACCGGGCGGTCACTCGGGATCCAGTTCGGTGCATCGTACGGCTTGCGCGGCGCGATCTCCTTGAAGTCGCCAATGCTCGCGGTCGGGCCGGACAGCGGCGCGCCCAGGGTCAATGCGGTGGCGGCGATGCGCAGTTCGCCATCGTCGCGGCCGAGCACCAGCAGCAGCTTGCCGTTGGCATCGTTGGGGTTGGCGATCACAGCCAGGGTCGGCCCACTGATGTCGGGCAGGACCAGGCCGGCGGGCGGGTTGCGCGGGGTCGCCACGACCACCGCGTTGCCCTCCAGCGGGACGGTATCGATCGAAGCGGGGAACAACGCGCCGCGGTAGCCGGCCAGCGCGCCAAACCAGGAGGAGACGATACCGGCCGACTGCAGCAGGCCCTGCCCCGGCTGCCCGGTGAACACGAACGGCAGCTCCAGCCGGTTGGTATCGCGCGCATCGAAGAACGGCACCGGCAGCAGCGACAGGTCATTGGTCAGCTGCAGCGGCGCCCAGCCCAGCTCCAGGTAGCTGGCGCGGTCGATATTGGCCCACAGGCTGGTGTGGTCGGGATCCTCGCACTCGCGCGTGTAGTGGCCGATCAACTGCAGGTTGATCCGGTTGTAGTCGATGATCATGCGCGGATCGATATCGATATCGCGCTCGATCATCCGCCCGGCCTGGTCGACCGGCGTCGGCAGGGTCGCCACGGTGACGTCATTGACGGTCACCTTCAGGTGCGACAGGTCGGGCAGCAGCGCCGGGGAATAGCTGTACTTGAGGTGCAGCGAGGCGCGATCGACGACCTGATCGTTGCGGATCGAGAACGGCACGCCAGCGGTGCCCTGGATGCCGCGCAGAGTGATCTCGTAATCGATGCCGAGCTGCTTGAGCGTGGCGCGGCTCTGCCGCGAACCAGCCGCTGGCGCGGCAGGCGGCACGGGCACTGCCGGGGCGGCATCGGCGGGTGCGGCGACGGGCGTGGCCGTTGCGGGTACCGCAGGATCCTGCGCGTAGACCGCGCCACACAGCAGGGTCAGGGTGAACGCCACCGCTGCGGCGGACGGACGCGGCACGCGCACCGGGCGGAACAGGGAACGGTCACGACGGGTCATGCGGAATCTCCGGTGCGCGGCGGGGTGGGGCCATCCTTGCGGCCTCCCGCAAGAACGAAACTGCCCAGGCGGTGGAAGCCGCGCATGCTGGCCTTGAGGACGTCGGTGGTGGAACGCAGGAAGGTATCGCGGTCATGGCGACCCCACAGCTTTACCCAGATATCGGCGCGGGCGAAGGTGGAGGTGACCAGCCAGCGCTCCTGTTCCAGGGTGAGCTCACCGAACTGGATGCTGATGCCCTGGTCGTCGCGGTCATGCCGCACTTCGGCCGGCAACCGCTGGCTGCGCTGGCGATGGGCCAGCTCGACCTCGACGCGGGTGCCCGGCTGTACCGGCTGCACCTGGTCCAGGCGGATCGCCATGCCACCGGTGGAGAAGTTCAGCGTGCGGCACGGCAGCGCCTGGCCATCAGGCAGATGCAGCACGGCGCGCATGTTCAGCGGCACGCGGTGCGCGCGGCGGATCTGGCGCTGTTCGCTGGAGGTGGCGATGACCGCGCCAAGCATGATCATGTTGTAGACGGTCCAGCCCAGGTTCAACCAGATCGTATTGACCTCGCCGCTGGTCTCGGCCATCACCATCCGCACGATGCCGGCGATCACGCCGGCCAGGTTCAACAGCAGCAGCAACAGGTACGGGCGGGCGATCTGCGCATCGAAGTAGCTGCGCTGGACCAGGCCGCCCTTGGCGGTGACGTTGAACTTGCCCAGCTTGGGGTTGATCACCGCCATCAGGGTCGGGCGCAGGATGTACCAGGCCAGCGTGGTCTCGTACACCTCGTTCCACAGCAGATGGCGATGCTTGCCCTGCACACGCAGGTTGGTCAGGTTGGCCATCACGATGTGCGGCAGCGCGTAGGCCAGGATCATCAGCGCCGAGGCGTGGATGACATGGGCGCCGAAGAACAGGAAGGCCAGCGGCGCGGTCAGGAAGATGATCCGTGGCAGGCCATAGAAGAAGTGCAGCATCGCGTTGGTGTAGCAGAGCCGCTGCACGAAGCTCAGGCCCTTGCCGAACATCGGGTTGTCCACCCGCAGGATCTGCGCCATGCCACGGGCCCAGCGGATGCGCTGGCCGACGTGCGCCGAGAGGCTTTCGGTGGCCAGGCCAGCGGCCTGCGGCACCGGGATGTAGGCGCTGCGGTAACCGGCGCGGTGCAGGCGGATGGCGGTGTGCGCATCCTCGGTGACGGTCTCGATCGCCACCCCGCCGACTTCCTCCAGCGGGCCGCGCTTGATCACCGCGCAGGAGCCGCAGAAGAAGGTCGCGTTCCACTGGTCGTTGCCATCCTGCAGCAGGCCGTAGAACAGCTCGCCTTCGTTGGGCACGCGGCCGAAGTTGCCCAGGTTGCGTTCGAACGGATCGGCAGAGAAGAAATAGTGCGGGGTCTGCACCACCGCCATCTTTTCGTCGTGCAGGAACCAGCCCATCGACATCTGCAGGAACGAGCGGGTCGGCATGTGGTCGCAGTCGAAGATGGCCACGTATTCGCCCGTGGTCTTCTTCAGCGCCGCATTGATGTTGCCGGCCTTGGCGTGGCTGTTGTTGGTCCGGGTGATGTACTGCACCCCGACCTCGTCGCAGAATTCACGGAATTCCTCACGGCGGCCGTCATCGAGCAGGTAGATGTTGAGCTTGTCGGCCGGCCAGTCCAGTACCGTCGCCGCCAGCACCGTGGTGCGCACCACCGAGAGCGGTTCGTTGTAGGTGGGGATGAACACATCCACGCTGGGCCACAGCGACTGATCTTCGGGCAGCGGCATCGGCTTGCGGTGCAGCGGCCACGCCACCTGGAAGTAGCCCAGCACCAGCACGATGAACGAGTAGACCTCGGCGGCGACCAGGCCCAGGCCCAGGGTCAGATCGACGAAGCTGCTCATGCCCATGGTGTCGGTCAGACGCCAGTACATGTAGCGCGTGGACATCACCAGCGACAGGCCCATCAGTATCAGCGGGATCAACCGGTTCTCGCGGTTGCGCAGGCACAGGGCGATCAGGAACACCACCGCCGAGAACAGGAACTGCTGGCCGATCTCCATCGGAACGGTGACCACGAAGGCCAGCAGCATGGCGCCACCGACCGCCAGCGCAAGCAGCGCCAGACGGGCCAGAACGGCATCCCCTCTCGGGGTGGAAGACTTGCTCATGATGTTCCCCAACACGGCCGCAGGCAGCGGCATCCCCTTGCATCAGCCGGCCCGTCGCCCCGCCCCGAAAGGGCGTGACGGACGATCACCGGCTACGTTTCAACCCTGGCGCAACCGGCTCAACGGGCTGTGCCCCGGCGTCGCGCTGCGCGCGCCCGCCAAGCGCTGGAACACCTGTTCCAACGGTGTTTTCTGTGCCGGTGCGGCACTGGTCGGTGTCTCCACCGGTGCAGCCTGGGCCGGC
>DMZT01000306.1 GCA_003484865.1 Stenotrophomonas sp. | reverse complement strand
CCGGTTGCTGCTCCGGCGGCCCCGGTCGTTGAGACCACCCCGCAGGAAGTGAAAGAGCCGACCGTCGCACCGGTGCAGACCAGCATGCTGGATGCCGTGGATGCGACCCAGGCCCCGGCACAGCCGGCAGCCCCGCAGGCCCGCACCGAATCGGCCCCGGCCGGCCCGGTCGTGCACAACGGTCAGCTGTTCGGTTCGGCCGCCAGCGAAACCCCGGCGGCGACCAACGCTGCCGAACAGGCCGCGCAGGCCGAAGCCCGCGAGGACATCCCGACCGATGCCCCGCAGGCCGAGGAAGGCGACAAGGCCGACCAGGAAAAGAAAGACACGCTCTGATCCTGAGTGAGGGACGCAACAAACAGACAGCGGCCTTCGGGCCGCTGTCTGCGTTTGGGGTGTTGGATGGCGCAGCAAGCGGCGTGCGTCACGCGGTCATGAGGGCGGCACTGAGAGCAATCCACGCATGGCGTGGATCTACACACGCCATCGGACGCAACAAGGGTAGACCCACGCCACGCGTGGATCCTGCACGGGATACATCAAATGCAGATCCACGCCATGCGTGGATGCGGCCGTTTGCGTGCTACGCCGTCACCGACGACGCGGCGCGCACCTCAGGGCGTCGTCGCGCCGGCGTTTCCGGTGCCCGGCGCGAACTGCAGCCGGGTCCACACGCCGTAATGATCCGACGCCCAGCGGCCGTCTGCGTACGGTTGGTCGAACAGGATCTTCGCCTCACGGGCGAGCAGTCGATCCTGCTGGAAGAAGATGTGGTCGATGCGCGAGGGCGCGTCGTAGTAGTGCCGGTTGAGCGTGCTGACCTGGGCCAGTTCGTTGTTGACGTGCACGCTGCCGTAGCTGTCCCCGTAGTGGTTGCGCAGCTCGCTCAGGTCACCGGCATCCACCAGTGCATTGAAGTCCCCCGCCACGACCACCGGCGCGTCGCCTGCGCTCTGCGCGATGAAGGCCAGCAGATCCGCCACCTGCTCTCCACGGATGCGGCTGCCCACCTCGTCCGAACGCTCATTCAAGTGCGTTGCGTAGACGTTGACCGGGCGACCCTCCACGTCGATGCGCAGATGCGCCACGGTGCGGTAGTCGCCCAGCGGTGCCAGCAGATGGTCGTTGCGCGACAGCACCGGCCGCCGGGTCAGCAGGGCATTGCCGTAGCGCTTGAAACGCCCCGGCGGATCGGTCGAGACGAACTGATACTCATAGCCCAGCTTGCGCGCCAACCATGCGGCCTGGTTACGCACATGGGGTTTCTGGATCACTTCCTGCAGCGCGATCGCATCGGGCTGCAGTGCCTGCAGTTCACGCAGGATCACCTGGCGGCGGGCCGGCCAGTTCTCGCGATCGTGGTGAAGATTGAAGGTGACCATGGTCATCTCCTGGGCGGGCGCCGCCACGGCGCTCTGCGCCAGCGCAACCAGGGGCGCGGACGCCAGCACCGCGGCCAGCAGGCCGCGCATCATCATCATCTTCCGCATTACGGTGCCTTGCGTTCCGCCCGGCGTACCGACGCCGGAATCTCGATCTCGACCTTGGCCGGCACCTGCATCACGCGCAGTTCGCCGCCCACCCATTCCGCCGGCTCACCATTGACGGTGGTGGCGCCCGGCTCGCCGCTGTACGGCCACGGCAGCACCACGCCACCGACCGGCGGCACCAGGCCGGCCGACACGGTCAGGGTGAGCTGCTTGTCGTTGCGGATCAGCGCGTAGTTGAGCTGCCCGTTCGGGGTGCGCAGGCCCTGCACGCCGACCCCCTTGCCTTCCAGCCAGCGCGACGGCACGCCCGCGGCCAGCACCAGGCTGTCGTCGATATCGCGGCTGTAGGCGAACATGTCCAATGCCGAACGCACGAAGTCCGAGGCCACCCACGCATGGGGCAGGTCCCCCAGGAAGAACGGTTTGCGCGGCGTGCGCGAGACCACTTCGGCCCACTGGTTCCACGGCTGCGGTGCACGGTCCTTGAAGAAGAACTCGGTCGCCTGCCAGGCGCGGTCGCGCCAGCCCAGGCGCACGAAGGCGGCCACGTTGCGCCACTCGTACGGGGTGTAGTCCTTCCACTCGCGCTTGCCATCGCGGCGCGCTTCGAACTCGCTCCAGTAGCGCTCGAACGTGTTGTTCAGGTAGGGCTGCGGCAGGCGCCCCTGCTCACCGGCCGGCGCCAGTGCGATGGTGGTCGATGTGGCATCGAAATCACCCAGCTCGGCCGAGCCGGGCAGGTAGTCGATCTTGTGCTGCGCGGTCGCCGCCAGCAGCGAAGCCTGCAGGTCGTCACGGAACTGATCGCGCGACTCACTGATCTGCATCGCTTCGGCCTTGCCGAGCGTGCTGGCGATGATCGCCGCGTCCTTGTAGCCGCGCAGCGCCCAGAAGTTGTCCCAGTACGAATGCATCGGCTTGGCCGAATAGCCTTCGTGGCTGATCGAGACCGGCATCATCCCGTAGAAGGCGGGGTTGCGCGCCCGATTTTCTTCGGTGCGTTCGCTCAGGCGCAGCTGCTCCATGTACTGGTAGGCGCCCTGCACGTGTGGCCACATCACCTCCAGGAAGGTGGTGTCACCGGTGTAGCGCCAGTACTCGGCGATGTTGAAAATGAGCTCGCCATGGCTGTCGTTCTCCGGCACCGGATCGCTGCCGCGCGAATCGACGCAGCACGGCACCTTGCCATTGTCGAACTGATACGGCGCATACCAGTTCACGTACTGCCGCACCGCATCGCTGCGGCCCATGCGCAGCAGCCCTTCGGAGATCATTGCGCCATCGCGGATCCAGCTGCGCGAATACGAACGCGTGCCCGGCTGCAGGCTGGGGCCGATGCGCGAGATCAGCATGTGCGCCAGCGCGGTGCGCAGCGTATCGGCCAGCGGCTTGCCGGCCGCCGGGACCTGCAGCGTCACCTGGTCCAGCTTGGTCCGCCACATCGAGGCGACCTGCTGCTGCGCCTTGGCCGCATCGAAGGCCTTGGGCATCACCCAGTTGCCGGTCTGCGGCAGCACGATGGCGACCTCGCGGCTCTGGCCAGGCTCCAGCTTCCAGCGGTACAGCAGCGCGCCCGAGGCCAGGCCGGTGCTGTCCTTCACTTCGGTGGTGCCCGGCAGCTTGCCGCTGGCCAGGTGGACCACGTCGAACTTGCTGTCGAACGCGGTGGCGAAGGCCGCGTCCGGTGCCTGTGCCGGGTACAGGCGCGGCGTGCCGTTGACGTCGACATGGGTCGGGTCGAAGGACAGGTTGTTGATCGGGCTGACGCCGCCGACGGTATTGAGGAACTGGGTCGGCGGGTTCACCTGCCACGGGCGCACGGCCAGGGCCAGGGTGTACTCGTGGGCGACCTTGTCGGGGTTGCGCAGGGTGTAACGACCGACCAGCTGCGCGTTGTCCGGCGTGCCCTGCACGAAGCCGGTCACCTGCAGGCCAGCCTTGTCGTGGGTCCAGCCGACGTTGGCGATCGGCAGGTAATCGTCCTGCAGCGACTGGTCGGTCTTGACGTCGGCCCAGCTCAGCAGTTTGTTGTCCACCAGCACGAACGGTTCGACGCTGAAGCTGGCCTTGGCCACTTCCAGCGCACCGTCTTCGCCGATCAGGGCCTGCTCGCGGCCGCCATCCAGACCCAGCAGCGTCCAGTACGGCTGCTCGCCGGTGAAGCCGCGCGGCACCGAACCGCGCGGCAGGTCGGCACCGACCGAACGGACGAAATCATTCGGGGTATCGGCGAACTCGAGCGGCTTGAGCGTGATATCGCGGATACCATAGCGCCAGCTCGGGCCGCCCTTGAGGTCGAAGCGCAGATAGCGCGCGTCCGTATCCGGCAGCGCCAGCCAGTCGCGGCCACCGCCGCCAGCGGTCACCTCACGCAGCGTATTCCAGCTGCGCCCATCGGCCGAGGAACGCACCACGTAGCGGGTGGCCTCCAGTCCGGGCAGCCATTCGATCACCGCCCCGCCAAACTCGCGCACCTTGTGCAGGTCCAGGCTGATGGTCTGTTCGGCCACGCCGCCGCTGATCCAGACCGTGTCCGGCTTGCCATCGACGATGCGGTTCTGCAGCGCGGTGGCGGTATCAGCGATCACCGACGGGCTCAGTGAAGACGTATCGGCCGGCGGCAGTCCCTGCAGCGTGAGCCGGTCGAAACAGACCGTGCCCTTGCCGCCGACCTTGCTGTAGATCGTGAATTCCACGGCCGCGCTGCGCTTGAGCGTCTTGTCGGTCTCCGGGCCCCAGGCCTTGTCGATCTGGCGCTTGCGGTACTGCACCGGCGTCCAGGTTTTGGGGAACGCATAGCCGGGGCGGTTGACCCACCACACGTTGTCGCCGCTGGCGTCGATCAGCTTGAACTGCAGATCGTTGGCAGGGGAATCGCCGCGCAGCTGGAAGCCGAACTGGTAATTCTCCGGGTACTGGATGCCCAGCTCGCGGCGGATGCCGACATAGCCGGACACGTTGTGGAAGTCGTAATCCACGCACAGCGCGCGGCCTCCGCCATTGCCGGCCACGCTGCGCAGCGAGCCGCTGACCTGGTCGGAGACGACCAGCTTCCACGGCGACATGTCATCGAAGCTGTCCAGCACCTTGGGTGCGGGCAACACCGGCGTCGCCGGCGGTGCGGCTGAGGCCGCCAGTGACCAGACCAGACCCAGACCCACCGCGACGACGGCATGCTTCACCCTTTGACACTCCCCAGCAACAGACCTTGGATGTAATAACGCTGCAATGCCAGGAACAGCAGCAGCACCGGAACCACCGTGACCACCGCGCCGGCCATCATCATTTCAACGTCCATGATGTGCTCGCGCGAGAGCGTGGCCAGGGCCACCGGGAGAGTGTAGTGCTCCTGGTCGGTCAACACGATCAAGGGCCACATGAAATCGTTCCAGGCAGCCATGAAGGTGAAGATCGACAGGGTCACCAGCACCGGCTTGAGCATCGGCAGCACGATCTGGAAGAAGATCCGCAGCTCCCCTGCCCCGTCGATGCGGGCCGCTTCGAGCAGCTCGTCCGGGATCGAACGGGCGTACTGGCGGACCAGGAAGATGCCGAACACCGTCGCCAGCGCCGGCACGATCACGCCACCGAAGTTGTTGACCAGGCCCAGCTGCTTCATCAGCAGGAACAGCGGCAGCATCGCCACCTGCGCCGGGATCACCAGCGCGGCCAGCAGCAGCTGGAAGATGCGCTCGCGGCCGGCAAAGCGCAGCTTGGCGAACGCATAGCCGGCCATGGTGTTGAGCAGCAGCGAGCCGAAGGTGATGGCCAGCGACACCATCAGGCTGTTGACGAAGTTGTTGGCCATGCCGGTGCGCGCGAACAACTCATGGTAGTTCGCGGTGGTCAGCGAGGACGGCAGCAGCGGCGGCGGAAAATGCGCCGCTTCGCCGGTCGGCATGAACGACACCGACAGCATCCACAACAGCGGCGCCAGGCTCAGGACCGCCAGCACCACCAGGCCACCATTGACCCACCAGGCATGCCAGCGCGATTGACCGATTTCACGACTCATACCAACTGCCTCTTGCGGCCGAAACGCAGCATGATGCTGGTCACGCCCAGGATGATCAGGAACAGCAGGAACGCCACCGCGGAGGCGCGCCCCAGGTTCCACCACTTGAAGCCTTCTTCAAACATGAAGTACAGCACGCTGACAGTGCTCTGCAGTGGGTCGCCACGCGTCATCACGTAGGGCTCTGCAAACAGCTGGAAGTAGCCGGACACCGTGATCACGCCGACCACCAGCAGCACCGGGCCGAGCATCGGCAGGGTGATGTGCAGGAACTGCTTCCAGCGCGAGGCACCGTCGATACGCGCGGCCTCGTACAGGTCATGCGGAATCGCCTGCAGGCCGGCCAGGAAGATCACCATGTTGTAGCCGAAGTTCTTCCACACCGCGAACAGCATGATGGTCGGCATCGCCCAGTTCGGGTCGCCCAGCCAGTCGATCGGGCTGAT
>DMZT01000303.1 GCA_003484865.1 Stenotrophomonas sp. | reverse complement strand
AGGATGGCGGCGGCCAGCAGCACGGTGCAGGCGGCGAGGCGGGACAACAGCGGGCGAACGTTCATGGCGGCAGGCCGTGGGGAATGAGATGCCAACAATAGCGCGCGTGGCTGAATCCAGCTTTGACGTGCGCGGTCAGGATGCGCCGGTGCGCCCTGCCGATGCAGTCAGTTCAGTACCGGCTGGATCGAGGCGCCGTGGATCTCCCACCCGCTCCCATCCGGGCGAGGCTGCAGCCGATACCAGCCCTCGAAACGCAGCGTGCTGGTCCCGGTGCTGACCCGGATCTGGACCGGCACTTCGCGCAGCCGGGAGGGCTCGGCGGTGTCCCGTGCGATCGGGGCGCTGGTCTTGATGCGGAGCCCGCGGAAGTCGGGCAATGCGCGAAGAGCGGCATCGTCCGGGTGGCCGCCCGGGCCGCCGCCGGTCCACTGTGCGTCGGCGGTGGCGACGTCGCCCTGCGCCAATGCACTCAGATAGCGATGCACCAGCGAGGGCTCATCCAGTGCGTCCGCGGCCACTGCGCTGAGTGGGGTCGGTGCCGCGGCGGTGGGTGGGGGCGTCGGTGCACTGTGCTGTGGCACGTCATCGGCGTGCGCTGCGCCTTCGCGCGCCTCAGCTGACTCGGTCAGGGGCGGCTGCTGCTGGCAGGAGCAGCCGTGCAGGAACAGCAACGGAAGCAACAGGACGGCGCGGCGCATGCAGGACTCTCCCCGGAGAGCGCCGAGTGTAGCGCCACGCCAGGCGCTTGGCTCAGGGCGCGCCCTGGATCGACTCCAGCGCGGCGAGCACCTCATCCAGCTGCGGTTGCAGCACGGTGAGCGGGTGGCTGGGTTCCTCGGCGTGGCGCTGGGCGAGATCGCGCAGCAGCTGGGTGGCCACGATGGCCGCGGCACGTTCGTCACCGCTGAGCCCGGTGTTGCGCCGCGCGATTTCCAGCAGGCGCATCCAATCCTGCTGCGCACGATGCTCCAGCTCGATGGTGCAGCGCCCGCTGCACTGCAGGCCGTCCTTTTCGATCGGGGTGACGGTGATGCGGTAACGCTGGGAAGAAGAGCTGGCCATGGCTGCCTGCGCGGTGGGGGACAAGGCCACCATAGGCTGCGATGTGTGCCGCGGCGACAGGCGCGGTCGCACGCAGTGTTCCACCCTGTGCGTTCCGCTCGGTTCTGCGATGCCGTGGATCGCGGCAGGACAGGCATCTTCGCGCCACGTGGGCGCCGCACACGTCTCTGGCAACGCTGTGTTTCGCTGTGCGCGCGTCACCAAAAAAAACGGGACGGCATATGCCGTCCCGTCCGGGTGCTGCAGGAAGCGCGCAGATTAGAGCGCGGCATCCTTGAGCTTCTTGAGCGGACGCACCTTCAGCTTGGTGGACGCCGGCTTGGCGGCGAACCACTGCTCTTCCTTGGTGAACGGGTTGATGCCCTTGCGCTTCGGCTTGGCCGGCACGCTGACGGTGGAGATCTTCAGCAGGCCCGGCAGGGTGAAGCTGCCCGCGCCCTTCTTGTGCACCGAAGCGGCGACGGCGCCTTCCAGCGAGGCGAGCACGGCGCGCACGTCCTTGGCGACAACGCCGGACGCTTCAACGATGTGTGCAACCAGACCAGACTTGCTCAGCACTTCCTTGATCGGCTTGGGAGCGGCCGGCTTCGCGGCTGCCTTCGTAGCGACTTTCTTTACTGCCTTCTTCGGGGCAGCCTTCTTAGCGGTCTTTGCCATGGTTTCCTGTTCCGTGAACGGTTGGTTGTTTGGTCGCGCCGAACCCCGTCGGCAAGCGAAATGTAGGGCAACTATGGGGCGCCGCCAATAGGCAAACGCATAAAAATTGGTGATTTCCACGCCCTTCGTTACCGCAGTGCATCAGGTCATAGCCAAAAAACAGGGTCCGCCCTCGCGGCGGAGGCCATCGGTCATGGACCGTCGCACCCCGACTGTCGCACGAAAACCACTTGAAAACAGCATCGATCTTGATGGCCGATTCAGCTGGGAGCGCCGCCTGCCGTGGCGCTGACGGCGGCCAGACACGGTGCTAACGCGGGGCGGTCTAGGCTGGCTTGGCCATTCATCCCGCAGGAGATCAACGATGGGTATTTCGCGTCATGCCACCGCGCATTGGGAAGGTGACCTCAAGACAGGCAAGGGACAATTGAGCACGCCCCAGAGCGGCTTGATGGACAAAACCCGCTATGCCTTCAGCAGCCGCTTCGGTGATGAGAAGGGCACCAACCCGGAAGAACTGATCGCCGCCGCACACGCCGGCTGCTTCACGATGGCGCTGTCGGCCAAGCTCACCGAGGCCGGTTTCGTGCCGACCTCGCTGGATACCGAAGCCAAGGTGGACCTCTCGATGGAGGGGGGCCCCCAGCTGTCGCAGATCACGTTGAAGGTGAAGGCCGTAGTGCCGAACATCGAGGCCACCCAGTTCCGTGCCATCGCCGATGACGCCAAGCAGAACTGTCCGGTGTCCAAGGCGCTGAGTGCGGTACCGATCAGCCTTGAGGCCGAGTTGGCCGGCTGATCCGCGCCCGCCATTGGTGCACAGCAGATTGTGATGGGAAAGCGGCGGCCGCATAGTCGCCGCTTTCCTGTTGTGGGGTATCTGCATGCGTCCGACCGCTCTTGCCGCCCTGATGGCCTGCCTGCTGGCCGGCACCGCGCAGGCCGATGTGCGCCTGCTGACCGCCGCGACCATCCATACCGGGGATCCCGACGCGCCCGCCGCCACAGCGCTGGCGTGGGATACCGGCACCGGGCGCGTGCTCGCCGTCGGTGATCGCCAGGCACTGTTGACGCTGTATCCGCTGGCAGCGCTGACCGACGTCGGCCACGCCACCGTGATCCCGGGGCTGATCGATGCGCATGCACACCTGATGTTCCTGGGCGGCACCCTGATGCAGGCCGACCTGACCGGCGCGGCCGGCACCCAGGACATCGTGGCGCGCCTGCAGCGCTTTGCGGCCGACAATCCCGAGGGCTGGCTGCTGGGCAGCGGCTGGGACCAGAACCGGTGGCCGGACAAACGGTTCCCGACGGTGGCCGATCTCGACGCGGCGTTCCCGGACCGGCCGGTCTGGCTGGGTCGCATCGATGGTCACGCGGGCTGGGGCAACAGTGCGGCACTGCGCGCGGTCGCACGGCAGCCGGGCCAACGCGCGTTGAAGGGCAACTGGCAGCCGGCCGGTGGGCGCATCGTGCGCGATGCCAAGGGGCAGCCGAGCGGGGTGTTCATCGATGAAGCGATGAGCCTGGTGCAGGCGGCGATCCCAACGCCCAGCGACGCCGCCCGCGAGCAGATGCTGACCCGCGCACTGGATAAAGCGGTCAGCCAAGGCCTGACCGGTGTGCACGACATGGGCGTATCGCGCGCCGATCTGGCCCTGATGCGCCGCTTCGCCGATGCCGGCGCGCTGCCGCTGCGCATCGATGCGTATGCCGATGGCAATGGCGATGCCCTCGCGGATCTGTGTGCGCAGGGCGCGTACCAGCATGCCGGTGGCCGCCTGGAAATGCGCGGGGTCAAGCTCTTCATGGACGGCGCGCTGGGCAGCCGCGGTGCCGCGCTGCTGGCCGATTACAGCGACGATCCGCACAACCGTGGGCTGCTGGTGACCTCGCCGGCCGATTTCGAAACGGCGGTGCGCAAAGCCGATAGCTGTCATGTCCAGGTCGCCACCCATGCGATCGGGGATCGTGGCAACCGGATCGCACTGGATACCTATGCCAGGGTGCTGGGCGAGCGCCGTGGCAGCGACCATCGCTGGCGGATCGAGCATGCGCAGGTGGTGGCGCTGGAGGACATTCCGCGCTTTGCCCACCTCGGCGTGATCGCCTCGATGCAACCTGCCCACGCCACCTCGGACATGGGCTGGGCGCAGGATCGGGTCGGTCCCGAGCGCATCCTCGGGGCCTATGCGTGGCGGCGGATGCTGGGCTCCGGTGCCCGTCTTGCGCTTGGTTCGGATTTCCCGGTGGAACAGGTGGATCCCCGCCTGGGCCTGTATGCCGCGGTCACCCGCCAGGACCGTGCCGGCCAACCGCCGGCGGGCTGGCAGCCCGATCAGCGCCTGACCGCGGCCGAAGCGCTGCGGGGGTTCACTGCCGACGCCGCGTGGGCAGGCCATGACGAGGCCCAGGTCGGCCGGTTGCAGCCCGGCCTGCGCGCGGATTTCGTCGTGCTCGATCGCGATCCGCTCAGCATCGCGCCTACCGAACTGGCGGACCTGCAGGTGCGCTCGACCTGGGTCGATGGCGCACCGGTGTACGACGCGGCGCGTTGACGCGCCGCCGCCGGGATCACCAGTCCAGCGTGCCGCGGATGACGGTCTGCACCTGGCCGCCGGACCAGACATCGCCATGGTCATCGATGCGCAGGGTCAGGCGCGCATCGTGGCCCACTTCGCGACCCTGGCTGACCACATAGCCGTGCGCGGTGCCAGGCAGCGCGTCGCGGCTGTCCAGCCACGCAGCCAGCACCGCATTGGCCGCACCGGAGGCGGCATCTTCAAAGCGGCGACCGTTGCCGACGAACGCACGCACCGCAAGATCCCACGCCTGGCCCTGGCTGCGTGCATAGGCGAAGACCCCCATGCTGTCGGTGGCCTCGGCCAAGGTCGCCACGGCATGCCAATCCGGGGTGAGCGCGCGCAGGGCGGCCTCGTCAGCGAGTTCGACCACCCACCAGCTGCGGCCACCGGCCATGCGCGCCGGCGGCAGATGGCCCAGCGG
>DMZT01000302.1:372-3366 GCA_003484865.1 Stenotrophomonas sp. | reverse complement strand
GCAGCCGATTGCTGACCAGTCGCCGCCGCCGAGTTACCCGCCGGCCGCCTTGCGCCGCGGTGACAGTGGAACGGTGGTGGTGCGCGTGGATGTGGATGCCACCGGCTATCCATCGGCCGTGACGTTGATCCAGCGCAGCGGTTCACGCGACCTTGACCGCGCAGCGTCCGATGCGGTGCGTCGCTGGCGTTTCCAGCCGGCGCAGAACAACGGTGTGCCAGTGCCTGGCAGCCTGGAAGTGCCGTTCGACTTCACGCCGCGGTGATTCATCGCCGCCACGTGCGGCGATTGTGCAACGGCTCAGCAAACTGAACCTCGATGGGAATGCAGTCGTCGCGTTGACGGTGCGCTGACACATCCGCAACCGTGTCCGGGCAAGACTGCGGGTGTCACATCGACACCAGGAGTCAGCCATGAGTGTTACCCATGCCCCGGACATGCCCCGCTCGCCGCAGCATCAGCGCGACGTGATCGATGAGCCCGCCCATCGCCGTACGTCACCCTGGTTGTGGGTGGCGTTGATCGTCGCGATGTTCGCCGCTGCGCTGGTGTGGCTGCGTTATGCCACCCCGGGCGATACCAACGAGGCGCCGGTGGGCCAGCGCATGTTGCCCGCTACCGAGACCGCACCGGTGGCGACCACGCCGGCACCCGCTGCGCGCCAGGCCGCACCGGCCGCCGAGCAGCGCAAGGCGACGCCGGCCGTACGCAACCGTGAGGCCCGCCCGCTGGCGAGCAATGCCAAGCCGGTCTACCCGCGTACGGCGCTGCGCAGCGGCGTGCAGGGCAGCGTGGTGGCCAGCCTCAACGTGGATACCCGTGGCCAGGTGACCGACGCCAACATCGTGAAGCGCAGCGGTACGCGTGATCGCGATCTGGATCGTGCGGTGCTGACCACCGTGCGCGACTGGAAGTTCGAGCCGGCGATGAATAACGGCCGCGCAGTGGCGAGCGTGGTGCGCGTTCCGGTGGACTTCCGTACGGAGCGCTAAGCGGATGCACTGCGGCGGAAACGAAAAGGGAGGCCAATGGCCTCCCTTTTTTGTTGTGCGAAGCACCGCGTCCGCGCGAGGTCAAGGTAGTGCCAGGCGCTGCCCGGCAACCACGCATACCTGACATCTGGAAGCATCAGCCCGGCAGAACCCGGCGCTACCTCAGCCGGCGCGAAGCCCGAAACCCGCACCGGTCGCCAGGCCATCGAAATCCGGGAAGGACGTCGCCACGTTGGCGATGTCATTGACCCGCACTTCGCCGCTGCTGAGCTGGCCGGCAATCGCGAAGGCCATCGCGATGCGGTGGTCGCCGTGGCTCTCGATGGTGCCGCTGCCAAGCACGGCGCCACCGTGGATCGTGGCGCCATCATCGGTTTCATCGACCTGCACGCCCAGCGTGCGCAGGCCCGTCGCCATTGCGGCCAGACGATCCGATTCCTTGACCCGCAATTCGGCCGCACCGCGCACCACGGTGTTGCCCTGTGCCGCCGCCGCCGCGACGAACAAGGCCGGGAACTCGTCGATCATGTCCGGCACCAGCGCTTCGGGAATCTCGGCGCCGTGCAGCGGCGCATGCCGCACCACCAGATCAGCCACCGCTTCCCCACCCTGCTCGGCATGGTTTTCTTCGGTGATGTCCGCGCCCATCAGGCGCAGCGCCGCGAGCAGCCCGGTACGGCGCGGGTTGAGGCCCACCGCACGCAGGCGCAGCTCGGAGCCTGGGATCACGCTCGCCGCCACCAGGAAGAACGCCGCCGAGGAGAAATCGGCCGGCACCACGATATCGGTCGGGCGCAGCCGCTGGCCGCCACGCAGGCGTGCCTTGCCCGGCGAAAACTCGATATCCACACCGAATGCACGCAGCATGCGTTCGCTGTAATCGCGGGTCGGGTGCGGCTCGGTGACAGACGTTTCGCCATCGGCATACAGACCGGCCAGCAGCACGGCGGATTTGACCTGCGCGCTGGCCACCGGCGAGGCGAATGCAATGCCGTGCAGCGTTTGGCCACCATGCACCCGCAGTGGCGGGGTGCCATCGGCCTCGGTATCGATCTTCGCACCCATCTCGGCCAGCGGACCGGTCACGCGGCGCATCGGGCGGCGCGACAGCGATTCGTCGCCGACCATCACCGAGTCAAACGGCTGTGCAGCCAGCAGCCCGGCCAGCAGACGCATGCCGGTGCCGGCGTTGCCGCAGTCCAGCGGGGCGCCCGGTGCCTTCAGGCCATCCACGCCGACGCCGTGCACGATGCGCTGCGAGGGCGACGGGGTGTCGATGCGCACGCCCATCTGCGAAAAGATCGCGGCGGTGGCGCGGGTGTCTTCGCCCTCCAGGAAGCCATCGATGCGCGACACGCCATCGGCCAGCGCGGCAAACATCACCGAGCGGTGCGAGACGGACTTGTCACCGGGAATGGTCAGGCTGCCCTGCAGGGGCTGGCCCTTGTGGGCGATCCAGTACGGAGATGCGGTCATCGGAAATCCTAGGGGGCGGGCCGCCGCAGCGGCGATGCAACGGTGTACGGGAGGGGCCACAGCCCCCACACGGGCGCCGGGCCGGGCGCAGCGCGCGAGGCGGCTGCGCCGTTCGGATCAGGGCACGGCGACCGGATAGGAGCCGAGGATCTTGATCTGCGCCGAGTGGGCTTTCAGTTCGGCCAGGGCCGCCTGCATCGCCTCGTCCTCGACATGGCCGGCCAGATCGATGAAGAAGCCGTACTCCCACTTGGCATTGTGCGAGGGGCGCGACTCGATCCGGTTCATGCTGATGCCATGCCGCGCGAACGGGCTGAGCACGTCGAACAGTGCACCGGGCTTGTCGTGGATGAACACCAGCACCGAGGTGCGGTCGTGGCCGGAGGTGGGGAAGATGTTGCGGCCGATGACCAGGAAGCGCGTGGTGTTGTCCGCATCGTTCTGGATCGGCTTGGTCACCACCTTCTTCAGGCCGTACACATGCCCGGCACTCTCGCCGCCGATCGCCGCGGCGTCATCGGCATTG
>DMZT01000302.1:0-207 GCA_003484865.1 Stenotrophomonas sp. | reverse complement strand
CCGCGGCGTCATCGGCATTGCGGGCGCGGCGCGCGCCTTCGGCGTTGCTGGAGACCGGAATCTTCTCGGCCTTGGGCAGGTTGGCGCGCAGCCACGAGGAGGTCTGCATGAACGACTGCGGGTGGCCATACACGCGCTCGACATCCTCCAGCCGACCACTGCGCGACATCAGGTACTGCTGCACGCGCAGCTCCACTTCGCCACAGA
>DMZT01000301.1 GCA_003484865.1 Stenotrophomonas sp. | reverse complement strand
CAGCCAGGCATGGCCTGGCTCTACCCTCATCCCCCCCCCGATTCCCGTCTGGTGGAGAGCCCCCTTGATGTTCAAGGGGGCGCGCCGAAGGCGGGGGGATAAGGTGGCATGCAATTGGGACCCGCGATTCGCTACGGCGAATCGTGGGCCGCGTTTGATCGCACTGCGATCAAACGTTCAACGCGTAACCAAACTGCTGCTTGAACTGCTCATTGAACTCATCGAACGTGAAGCGCTGGTTCTGGGTGCCCGGGTGCTCGACCTTCAGCGCGCCCATCAGGTTGCCCATGCGGCCGATGGTCAGCCAGTCGTAGCCCTTCTCGATGCCGTAGATCAGGCCGGCGCGGAACGCATCGCCGCAGCCGGTCGGATCGACCACGCGGCGCTCGTGCGCCGGCGGGATGTCATAGGTCTTTTCCGGGGTGTGGATGACCGCGCCCTTGGGGCCACGGGTGGTGATGTAGGCCTTGACCCGGCTCACGATCGCCTGTTCATCCCAGCCGGTTCGCTCCTGCAGCAGGTTGGACTCGTAGTCGTTGACGACGACGTAGTCGGCCTGCTCGATGAAGGTGCGCAGCTCCGGGCCGTTGAACAGCGGCATGGCCTGGCCCGGGTCGAAGATGAACGGCACGCCGGCCTCGAAGAATTCCTGCGAGTTCTGGATCATGCCCTCGCGCCCATCCGGGCCGACCAGGCCCAGGGTTACGCCCGGCACGTCTTTCACGTGGTTCTCGTAGGACCGCATCATCGCGCCCGGGTGGAAGGCGGTGATCTGGTTGTTGTCGTGATCGGTGGTGATGAACGCCTGCGGGGTGAACAGCTCATCGATCACCTTGACCCGGCTCAGGTCGATGCCCAGGCCCTGGAAGTACTCGCGGTACGGGCCGAAATCCGAACCCACCGTGCCCATCGGGATCGGCTCGCCACCCAGCAGGTACAGGTTGTAGGCGATGTTGCCGGCGCAACCGCCGAATTCACGACGCATGCGCGGCACCAGGAACGACACATTCAGGATGTGCACCTTGTCCGGCAGGATGTGATTCTTGAACTGGTCCGGGAACACCATGATGGTGTCGAAGGCAAGAGAACCACAGATCAAAGCGGACATCGAGTAAGGCCTATGCGGAAGGGGGTTTGAGGCCCGTTGGGCGGGCAACGAAACGGCGCCCTGCGGCGCCCTGCGGCGCAAAGGTTAACGGGTAGGGCGGCTTTGGGCCAGAACCCGGGCTGTCCGGATTGGCCTGAATGGCCGTGAAGGCTGGCTTTCGGCCAGATTTGTCCTTGCTCGCGCACAGGGGGATTGCTAGGCTTGTCGGCCTCGAATTCTGCCCATTTTTTCGCCATCCCGCGTTGGGCGCGACACCCCTCAGGATCAACTCCCAGATGTTCAAGAAACTGCGTGGCATGTTCTCCAATGACCTGTCCATCGACCTGGGCACGGCCAACACCCTCATCTACGTGCGTGGGCAGGGGATCGTGCTGAACGAGCCGTCGGTCGTGGCCGTGCGCCAGGACCGTGCCATCGGTGGTACCCGTTCCGTGGCTGCCGTGGGCGCCGAGGCCAAGCAGATGCTGGGCCGTACCCCGGGTCATATCACCACCATCCGCCCGATGAAGGATGGCGTCATCGCCGACTTCACCTACACCGAGGCGATGCTCAAGCACTTCATCAAGAAGGTCCACAAGTCGCGCTTCCTGCGCCCGAGCCCGCGCGTGCTGGTCTGCGTGCCGGCCGGCTCGACCCAGGTCGAGCGCCGCGCGATCAAGGAATCGGCCGAAGAGGCCGGTGCGCGTGATGTGTTCCTGATCGAAGAGCCCATGGCCGCTGCGATCGGCGCCGGCATGCCGGTCACCGAGGCGCGCGGCTCGATGGTCATCGACATCGGCGGCGGCACCACCGAAGTGGCCGTGATCTCCCTCAACGGCATCGTCTACTCGGCCTCCGTGCGTATCGGCGGCGACCGCTTCGACGAATCGATCACCAACTACGTGCGCCGCAACCACGGCATGCTGATCGGTGAAGCGACCGCCGAGCGGATCAAGGTCGAGCTGGGCTGCGCCTACCCGCAGGCGGAAGTGATCGAGATGGAAATCTCCGGCCGCAACCTCGCCGAGGGCGTGCCGAAGATGATCAAGATCAACTCCAACGAAGTGCTTGAAGCCCTGCATGAGCCGCTCTCGGGCATCGTCAGCGCGGTCAAGCTGGCGCTGGAGCAGACCCCGCCGGAACTGTGTGCCGACGTCGCCGAGCGCGGCATCGTGCTGACCGGTGGTGGCGCCCTGCTGCGCGACATGGACCGCCTGATCTCCGAGGAAACCGGCCTGCACGTGCAGGTGGCCGATGACCCGCTGACCTGCGTGGCCCGCGGTGGTGGTCGTGCGCTGGAGCTGGTGGACATGCACGGCAACGAGTTCTTTGCGCCGGAGTGAGCCGTACCGGCCGTGTATCGTAGACGCGCCTCTGCGGCGTGATGCCTCCGGCAAGCGTCGCTTGCCGGGCGTCACCTCGCCGGGGCGTTGTCGCATGCTGTTCCCGCTGCGCTCTTGTTACGCGCGCTTCATCCACATTATTTCCAGTCGACGCCTGTGCCGCCTTACGCCGGTCCTCCCGTAGCCTCCCGCCAGGGCGATGCCGCCAGTCCGCTGCGCCTGCTCGCTTACCTGGCGTTGGCCATCACCTTGATCGTGCTCGATGACCAGGCGGGCTGGCTGTCGCGCCTGCGCGCGCAGGCCAACGTGCTGGTGCAGCCGGTATGGGCGCTGGCCGGCCTGCCGGGGCGCCTGGGCACGCAGGTCAAGGACAACGCCGCCAGCCACGGCCAGCTCGTCACCGAGAACCGCGAACTGCGCAATCAGTTGCTGATCGCCAATGCGCGGTTGACCCGCCTGCAGACCGCCGCGCTGGACAACGCCCAGCTGCGCGAGCTGCTCAACGTGGCCGAACGCAGCGGACTGGACGTACAGCTCGCCCCGATCCTGGATATCGACCTGGACCCGGTGCGCCAGCGGCTGGTGCTGGCCGCCGGCACCCGCGATGGCGTGCATGTCGGCCAGGCGGTGATCGATGCCGGTGGCCTGATGGGCCAGGTGATCGCCACCACCGGCAACAGCGCGACCGTGCTGCTGCTCACCGACCCCGACCATGCCGTGCCGGTTACCGTGGCCCGCAACGGCGTGCGTCTGATCGTCTACGGTCGCGGCGACACCCTGGAGCTGCGCGACATTCCGCTCAGTGCCGGGGTGGAAGTGGGCGATGAGATCGTGACCTCAGGGCTGGGTGGGCGCTTCCCGGCCGGGTTCCCGGTCGGCAGCATCACCGCGCTGCGGCCGGATGACACGCATGCCTTCCTGGTCGGCGAGCTGAAGCCGGCCGCCCAGCTCGACCGCGGTCGCGACGTGTTGCTGCTGCGCCCGGGCGAGGCGATCCGCATTCCGCCGAACCTGCGTCGCGACGCGGGCGAGGCCGGTGGCCCGGCTGCGGCGCCGCTGAGTTCATCCCCGGCCACCACGGCACCTGCGACGGCGCCCGCCAATGCACCGCAGGCCAACCGGCCCGGTCCAGATCG
>DMZT01000439.1 GCA_003484865.1 Stenotrophomonas sp. | reverse complement strand
CACCGCCTTCTACCACCGCTACTTCTCGCACCGTACCTTCCGCACCTCGCGCGCCGTGCAGTTCCTCTTCGCGCTGATCGGCGCCTCCAGCGTGCAGCGCGGCCCGCTGTGGTGGGCCGCGCATCACCGCAACCATCATCGCCATACCGACACGGCGGCCGATCCGCATTCGCCCTCGGTGCATGGCTTCTGGTGGAGCCACATGGGCTGGTTCCTGACGGTGGAAGGCTTCCGTACCGACTGGTCGCGCATTCCCGATCTGGCCAAGTATCCCGAACTGCGCTGGCTGGATCGCTTCGACACGCTGGTGCCGATCGCGCTGGCCGCGGCACTGTTCGGCCTGGGTGCGCTGCTGGAGCGCATCGCGCCGTCGTGGGGCACCACCGGTGGGCAGATGCTGGTGTGGGGCTTCTTCATCTCCACCGTGGTGCTGTTCCACGCCACGGTGACCATCAACTCGCTCGCGCACCGTTTCGGCCGCCAGCGCTTCAACACCGGTGACGACAGCCGCAACAATCTGTGGCTCGCCCTGCTGACGTTTGGCGAAGGCTGGCACAACAACCATCACTTCTTCCCGGGCACCGCGCGCCAGGGCTTCTACTGGTGGGAAGTGGATGTCACCTGGTATGGCCTGCGTGCGATGGCCGCACTCGGCCTGGTGCGTGACCTCAAACCCGTGCCGGCCTGGGTGCTGGCCAAGGCGGAGCACTGACATGCGTATCGCCGTGATTGGATCGGGTATCGCCGGCCTCGCCAGTGCGTGGTGGCTGAGCCAGCAGCATGAAGTGACGCTGTTCGAGGCCAATGACTACCTCGGGGGCCACACCCATACGCATGAGGTGGAGGTCGATGGCCGCACGCACGCGGTGGACACCGGCTTCATCGTGTTCAACCCCGCGCACTACCCGTTGCTGACCGGCCTGTTCGAGGAACTGGGCGTGGCCTCGCAGCCGACCACGATGAGCTTCTCGGTGCACAGCGAACGCAGCGGGCTGGAGTACAACGCCACCTCGCTGGACACGCTGTTCTGCCAGCGCCGCAACCTGGTGTCGCCGCGCTTCTGGGGCATGCTGCGCGACCTGCGCCGGTTCTACCGCGAGGCGCCGGCGCTGCTCGCGCGCGACGATGAAGGTCCCTCGCTGGGCGAGTTCCTGGACAAGGGCCGTTACGGCCGCACCTTCATCGACGAACACCTGCTGCCGATGGCCTCGGCGCTGTGGTCGTCGCCGACGGCCAGCCTTGCCGCCTTCCCGGCGCGCTATCTCGTGCAGTTCATGGCCAATCACCAGATGCTGCAGATGACCGGGCGCGCGCCATGGCGCGTGGTGCAGGGCGGCTCGGCGCGGTATGTCGACGCGCTGCGCCGCCGCTGGCAGGTGCGTGAGCGCCTGGAGTGCCCGGTGTTCGGCGTGGAGCGCCACGAGCATGGCGTGCGCGTGCACAGCGCTGCCGGGCTGGAAGGCTTCGATCAGCTGGTGCTGGCCTGTCACAGCGACCAGGCGCTGGCCTTGCTGTCCGATGCCGATCTCACCGAGCGCGCGGTACTGGGCGCGATCCGTTACCAGCCCAACGAGGTGGTGCTGCATACCGACGCCAGCCTGCTGCCGCGTGACCGCAAGGCCTGGGCCGCCTGGAACGCGCATGTGCCGCGCGACCCGCTGGCGCCGTGCACGGTCAGCTACTGCATGAACCTGCTGCAGGGCATCGATACCCCCACGCCCTTGGTGGTCACCCTCAACCGCAGCGAGGCGGTCGATCCGGCCACCGTGCTGCGCCGCCTGCAGTATGCCCATCCCGTGCACGACCACGCGATGGTGCGGGCGCAGCAGCGCTGGACGGAAATCCAGGGCCATCGCCGGACCTGGTTCGCCGGTGCGTACTGGGGCTGGGGCTTCCACGAGGATGGCATCCGCAGTGCCCGCCGCGTGGTCGATGCATTGCAGGCGTTGGATGCCGAGTCCTACTGGCCGCTGGCCGAGGCACTGCCGGCATGACCGCCAGTGCGATCTATCGCGGCTGGATGCGCCATCGGCGGCACGCGCCGCACGCGCACGCGTTCGGCTACCCGATCGCGCAGCTGCTGCTGGACCTGGACGAACTGCCGCGCCTGTTCGAGCGGCGCTGGCTGTGGTCGGTGGGTCGCCGCAACGTGGTCGAGTTCCGCCGCAGCGACTATCTCGGTGCGCCCGATCAGCCGCTGGCCGATGCCGTACGTGCACGCATCACCGAGGCACTGGGCCACGCGCCCGCCGGGCCGATCCGCCTGCTGACGCATCCGCGGTATGCCGGCCATGTCTTCAATCCGGTGAGCTTCTATTACTGCTATGCCGCTGATGGCACCACGCTGGACAGCATCGTGGCGGAGATCACCAACACGCCCTGGAAGGAGCGCCACGCCTACGTGCTGCCGGTGGCGCAGGCCGATGCCCAGGGCCGCGCGCTGTGCTGGTCCTTCGACAAGCAGTTCCACGTCTCTCCCTTCATGCAGATGGACTGCGAGTACCGCTGGCGCTTCACCGCGCCGGGCGATGACCTGCACGTGCACATGCAGGTGTGGCGCGAGGGCGCATGCCAGTTCGACGCCGACCTGGTGATGCAGCGCCATCCGCTCACCGGTCGTGGCCTGGCCGGCGTGCTGCTGCGCTACCCGCTGATGACCCTCAAGGTCGTGGCCGCGATCCACTGGCAGGCGCTGCGCCTGTGGCTCAAGCGCAACCCCGTTCACGACCATCCTTCTCTTGCTGGAAAATCCCCATGAACGACATGACCCGTGCGGTGGCCGTGCCGCAACCGTCCGCCCTTGAAGGGTTCCTGCGCGGGCGCCTGCTGGCGCAGCTGGCACCGCTGCGCGGCGGGCACCTGCGGCTGCGCGATGCGGTGGGCGATGTGGTGATCGGCGATCCGGACGTCGCGCCCCAGGTGACGGTCTGGGTGGACGATCCCGGTTTCTACCGCGCGGTGGCCGCACAGGGCAGCGTGGGTGCAGGCGAGGCCTACATCCGCGGTGACTGGCGCTGCGATGACCTGGTCGCGCTGGTGCAGCTGCTGGTGCGCAACCGCGATCTGCTCGATGGCATGGAGGGCGGCCCGGCTCGCATCGGCGGCTGGCTGCTGAAAGGCTGGAACCGGCTGCGTCGCAACACGCGCGAAGGCAGCCGCCGCAACATCGCCGCGCACTATGACCTCGGCAATCCGTTCTTCTCGCTGTTCCTGTCCCCGGACCTGATGTACTCCTCGGCGCTGTATGCCAGCCCGGAAGACACGTTGGAGGCTGCGTCCGAGCGCAAGCTGGCCCGCATCTGCGAGCAGCTGCAGCTCACCGCGGCCGATCGCGTGGTCGAGATCGGCACCGGCTGGGGCGGCTTCGCGCTGTACGCGGCGCGCCACATCGGCTGCCACGTCACCACCACCACCATCTCGGTGGAGCAGTACACGCTGGCCAGGCAGCGGGTCGAGGCGGCCGGGCTGCAGGACAAGGTCACCCTCCTGCTCAAGGATTACCGTGATCTGGAGGGCCAGTACGACAAGCTGGTGTCCATCGAGATGATCGAGGCGATCGGCGCGCAGTACCTGGACACCTACTTCGCCACGCTTACCCGCCTGCTCAAGGATGACGGTCTGGCGCTGCTGCAGGCCATCACCATCGAAGACCAGCGTTACGAGCAGGCGCGGCGCAGCGTCGATTACATCAAGCGCTTCGTGTTCCCCGGCAGCTTCATCCCCTCGATCAACGCCATCGTCGCCGCCAAGACCCGCAGCAGCGATCTGCAGCTGATCGGCCAGCACGACTTCGGCCCGTCCTACGCGCTCACGCTGCGCGCGTGGCGACAGCGTTTCCTGGCCCAGCTGCCGGCGGTGCGTGCACAGGGCTTCGATGCGGGCTTCATCCGCATGTGGGAGTTCTACCTGGCGTATTGCGAAGGTGGCTTCCTGGAGCGCTCCATCGGCGTCTCGCACCTGTTGATGGCGCGCCCGGGCTACCGGCCCGCGCTGATGGCCGGGGAGGCCTGACGTGCCACGCTTCTGGGCCAACGTGATCGGCAACCAGCTGGTCTGGCTGTGCGCCGTGATCGGGGCCGGTCACGGGCTGCGCTGGCCCGCGCTGTTGGCAGCGGCGGCTTACGTGGGCACTCAGTTGGCCTGGTCCGCGCAGCCGTCAGTGGAGATCCGATTGATGCTGGTGGCGATCGCCTGCGGGTTGGTCGTAGACGGGCTGGCCGGCGCCTCCGGTTGGGTGACGTACGCGGCCGGCAATGATCCGGCGTGGCTGGCCCCGGTCTGGATCCTCGCGCTGTGGGCTGCCTTCGCGATGACGCTCACGGTGTCGTTCGCGACGCTGCAGCGGCATCTGCGCATTGCGGCGCTGGTCGGTCTGCTGTTGGCGCCGCTGGCGTATCTGTCCGCCGCGCGCGGCTGGTCGTCGGTGGTGTTCGCCACACCGCAGTGGCACGGCGTGCTGCTGCTCGGCCTCGGCTGGGCGATCGCACTGCCGGTGCTTGCGGCGTGCGCCCGTCATTGGCAGACCCGCGCGGTACCGCTCGCCACCCTTGCTCCAGGAGACACACGATGAAGATGCTGTGGGTGGTGTGGCTGTACGCCGCCGTGATCATGACCTGGGGCTGGTGGTGGCAGCGCCGGCACCAGAACATCGGCGTGGTCGATGTGCTGTGGGCCAAGGGTGTGGGTGCGTCTGCCCTGTTGCTGGCACTGCTCGGCGATGGCGCGGCGATGCCGCGGATCGCGTTGGCGGTGCTGGGTGGCCTGTGGGGGTCACGTCTGGCGCTGCACCTGTGGCACCGCGTGCGCAGCGAGCCCGAGGACGGCCGCTACCAGCATCTGCGCAAGCATTGGAACGGCCATCAGGGAAAGATCTTCGGTTTCTTCCAGTTCCAGGCAGTGCTGATCGTGCTGTTCGCGCTGCCCTTCGTGGCAGTGTCGGTGAATCCGGCAGCGCAGGGCTGGGGTTGGCTGATCGCCGCGGTGGCGATGTGGTTGCTGAGCGTGGGCGGCGAATCGCTGGCCGACCGTCAGCTGGCGCGCTTCCGTGCCGATCCGGCCAACAAGGGCAAGACCTGCCGCGATGGGCTGTGGCGCTACTCGCGGCATCCCAACTATTTCTTCGAATGGCTGCACTGGTTCACCTACGTGCTGCTGGCCGTGCAGTCGCCGTTGTGGTGGCTGGCGTGGTCCGGCCCGCTGGTGATGTACGTGTTCCTGCGCTGGGTCAGCGGCATTCCCTTCACCGAGGCGCAGGCGCTGCGCTCGCGCGGTGAGGATTACCGCGAGTACCAACGCACCACGCCGATGCTGTTTCCGTGGTTCCCCTCCCGTTCGTCGCATGCCCGCAAGGAGTCTTCATCGTGAATGTCGCCAGTGACCATCTGCCCCTGCCGGACTACGCACCGGGCCTGACCGGCCTGGCCGAACGCGGCGTGCTGCCCGATGCGCTGTTGCGGCTGGGCATCCGCCGCCAGTGCGAGCAGCGCCTGCGCGAAGAGCTGGCCGGTGGCCAGCAGGTCCAGTCGCAGCGCTTTGCGGCGCGCATCGCCGGGCTGGCCAGCAGCGCGGTGGCGCTGCACGTGGATGCGGCCAATCGCCAGCACTATGAAGTGCCGGCCGAATTCTTCCACCGCTGCCTCGGCACGCGCCTGAAGTACAGCAGCTGCTACTACGCCACGGGCACTGAAACGCTGGACGAGGCCGAAGAGGCGATGCTCGCGCTGTACGGCGAGCGCGCGCAGCTGGCCGATGGGCAGCATATTCTTGAGCTGGGCTGCGGCTGGGGTTCGCTGACGCTGTGGATGGCCGAGCGCTATCCGAACGCGCAGATCACCGCCGTCTCCAACTCCAACAGCCAGCGCGAGTACATCCTGGCCCAGTGTCGTGCACGTGGCCTGATCAACGTCAGCGTGCTGACCCGTGATGTGAATCACCTGACGCTCGATGCCGAGACCTTCGATCGCTGCGTCTCGATCGAGATGTTCGAACACATGCGCAACTACCCGCAGCTGCTGCAGCGCATCCATTCGTGGCTGCGGCCCGAGGGCAAGCTGTTCGTGCACATCTTTGTGCACCGCACGCTGATGTACCCGTTCGAAACCGAGGGCGACGACAACTGGATGGGTCGCCACTTCTTCACCGGTGGCCTGATGCCTGCCGCCGACACCCTGCTGTTCTTCCAGCAGCATCTGCAGCTGCAGCAGCGCTGGCTGCTGGATGGCACCCACTAAGAGCGCACCGCCAACCACTGGCTGGCCAACCAGGACCGCGAGAAAGAGGCGGTGATGGCTGTGCTGCGCCAGACCTACGGCGATGCCTCGGCCGCGTTGTGGCACCAGCGCTGGCGCATGTTCTGGATGGCCTGCGCAGAGCTGTTCGGCTACCAGCAGGGCCAGCAGTGGCAGGTGGCCCACTACCTGTTCAACCGTCCGTGATCACCCCACGTTCCTGGAGGAAGCCGTCATGTCCATCCGTGCTCTCGTTCCCCTGCTGGTTGTCGGCATGATGCTCGGCGGCTGCAGCGGCAACACCCGTCCGATCCCGCCCGTGGCGCATGTGGACGTGCCGCGCTTCATGGGCGACTGGTACGTGATCGCGCATATCCCCAGCCGACCCGAGCGTGAGGCGTTCGATGCCGTGGAGTCCTACGCACTGCGTCCGGACGGCCGCATCCAGACCACCTTCCGTTATCGCAAGGGCAGCTTCCAGGCACCGATCAAGACCATGCACCCGGTCGGGACGGTCAAGGAAGGCACCGGCGGCGCGATCTGGGGCATGCAGTTCATCTGGCCGATCCAGGCCGAGTACGTGATCGTGGACCTGGATCCGGAGTACAAGCAGACCATCGTGGGTCGCAGCAAGCGCGACTACATGTGGCTGATGGCGCGCACCCCGACCATCTCCGATGCCGACTATCAAGCGGCCATGACCCGCATCGCCGCGCTCGGTTACGACCTGTCCCAGGTGCGGCGCGTGCCGCAGTCCGGCAACGCTGAATAAGCGGTTCCGTGCCGCGCTTCTCAGGCCCTGAGAAGCGCGCAGGCGATACTGTCGGCATCGATCTTCCGGGTGCCTGCCTCGTGGTGGGTACCGCTGGGGAGGGTGCGTGGATCGGCCACGCACGGGCGGACAGAGGACGGCAACGTGGCGGACAAGTACTGCGATCTGGTCATGAAGGGCGGCATCACCAGCGGCATCGTGTATCCCAACGCGGTGCTGTCGCTGGCCCGTGAGTACCGCTTCAAGAGTATCGGCGGTACCTCGGCCGGCGCCATTGCCGCCGCCGTGGCCGCCGCGGCCGCGTTGGGCGATCGGCGTCGCCAGGCCGGGGAGCCGCTA
>DMZT01000438.1:905-10126 GCA_003484865.1 Stenotrophomonas sp. | reverse complement strand
GGCCTGCCTTTTTCACCCCCGCTCATCGCCGGCCCGGTGGCCGGCGCGATAGCTCAGCGTTTGCCCAGCACCGCATTGCGACGCCCGTAGGCGAAGTAGGCGATCAGGCCCAGAACGTTCCACGCCAGGAAGTACAACTGCGTGGTGCTCGGCAGGCTGAAGAACAGGTACACACAGCCGATCACCGCCAGCGGGCCGACCACGTACGCCAGCGGCGTGCGGAACTTGCGCACGCGGTTCGGCTCGCGCTTGCGCAGCACCACCAGGCACAGGCCCACCGCGGTGAACGCGGCCAGCGTGCCGGCGTTGGCCAGCGCGGCGATCTCGTCCAGACGTGCCACGCCGGCCAGCGCGGCCACCAGCACCGCGGTGAACAGCGTGGTGGCGACCGGCGTGCCGGTGCGCGCGCTGACCTTGGAAAGACCGCGCGGCAGCAGGCCATCGCGCGACATGACGAAGAAGATGCGGCTCTGGCCGTACAGGAAGGCCAGCAGCACGGTCGGCAGCGCGATCACGGCGGCAGCGCCGATCCACTTGGCCGCACCCGGGCTGCCCAGCTCGCGCAGGATCAGCGCCAGCGGCTCGGCGCTCTGGCCGAAGATCGTGTAGCTCATCGCACCCACGGCGGCCAGCGCCACCAGCACGTAGATGATGGTGCAACCGACCATCGAGCCGATGATGCCGATCGCCAGGTCGCGCTCGGGCTTCTTGGTTTCTTCAGCGGCGGTGGAGATCGCATCGAAGCCGTAGAACGCGAAGAAGATGATCGCGGCGGCCGCCATCACCCCGCGTTCCACGCCATCGGCGCCCAGCGACTTGACGAAGCCGAACGGCATGAACGGCTCCATGTGGCCGGTATCGAAGTGCGGCAGGGCGATCGCCACGAACACGGTCAGCGCGATGATCTTGATCACCACCAGGACTGCGTTGAGGGTCGCGCTTTCCTTGGTGCCGGCCATCAGCATGCCGGCCACCAGGAAGGTGATCAGCACCGCCGGCAGGTTGATGAAGCCGCCTTCCACGTGGGGGCCGGCGGTCAGCATCAAGGGCAGGTCGATCCCGAAGCCGTGCAGGAAGCCGACCGCGTAGCCGGACCACCCGACCGCGACCGTGCTCACCACCAGCGAGTACTCCAGGATCAGGCTCCAGCCGACCACCCAGGCCACCACCTCGCCCAGGGCGGTGTAGCTGTAGGTGTAGGCGCTGCCGGCGGCCGGCATCATCGTCGACAGCTCGGCATAGGACAGGGCCGCGCAGGCGCAGACCGCGCCGGCGATGGCGAAGGAAATCAGCACCGCGGGGCCGGCCAGGTTCGCGCCGACACCGATCAGGGTGTAGATGCCGGTGCCGACGATGGCGCCGATGCCCAGCGCGATCAGGTGCGGCCAACTCAGGGTCGGGATCAGTTGCCTGCCGGCTTCATGGACGGTGACAGTGTCTAGGGACTTGCGCCGGAGCAATGACATGGGGCCTCGCGGTGGATGACTGTGAACGACAAGTCTGCGAGTTTTACCGAACGCGGCGCAGCATTACTACTGCCAAGCGTCGTAAGCGGCTGCACGGCCCGCATGACTGAGGCGAAGGTGACGAAACCGGCACAAAGGCCGGACGCTCATTCCCAGTGGCAGCCCGTGTCGGTCATCGCACCGACGTCTTCACCGAACACGGTCTGCTGGCCCGTCCGCGCGTTGGTGTAGGAGAAGCCATAGATGCGCGCGCCCTGGGTGCTGATCGCATAGTGGCCGATGACCTTGCCGTCCAGGTGCTCGTCCCACACCGTATCGAACTGCCAAGGGCGATCCTCGGCCAGTACGGTGCTCTCCTGCGAGGCCAGGGTCAGCCGCAGCCACGCGGTCTTGCCGGCGTAACGCACATGGCTGACCCGCTCACCGTCGGCAGTGCCCTCGGGGAGTTTCCATTCAAGGTGGATCTGTTGGCGGCTGCCGCCGGTCAGGCAGCGGATCTCATCGGCGTGTGCCGGCGCGATGGCCAGCAGCAGCAACAGCGGGGCGAGCCAGCGCATGGGGCAGGGTCCAACCAGGCAGAAAGAGGGCCATTGTCCTCCCCCGCGCACGCTGTCGGCAGCCTCGGCCGGATCGAGCATGCCGATCCGGCCGGTGGAGGTCAGCGGTTCAACGTTGCCATGGCCGCAGGGGCATAACGCGGGCCGGCGGCGGCATGGGCCGGGAAGATCGCATCGATCCGGGCCAGCGCGTCGGCGCTCAGCTGCACCTGCAGCGCGCCGAGGTTCTCTTCCAGATAGGCCAGCCGCTTGGTGCCCGGGATCGGCACCAGGTCTTCGCCCTGCGCCAGCACCCAGGCCAGGGCCAGCTGCCCGGGGCTCACGCCCTGGGTCTTGGCCATCGCGGTGACCGCGTCGACCAGCGCCAGGTTGCGGTCGAAGTTCTCGCCCTGGAAACGCGGCGATTGGCGGCGGTAGTCATCGGCGTCGAAATCGGCCGGGCTGCGGATCGCGCCGGTCAGGAAGCCACGGCCCAGCGGCGAGTAGGGCACGAAGCCGATGCCGAGCTCGCGCACCGTCGCCAGCACACCGTTGGCTTCCGGATCGCGCGACCACAGCGAGTACTCGGTCTGCACCGCGGTGATCGGATGCACCGCATGGGCGCGGCGGATCGTGCTTGCCGAGGCTTCGGAGAGGCCGAGGAAGCGCACCTTGCCCTGTTCGACCAGCCGCGCCATCGCCCCCACGGTGTCCTCGATCGGCACCGTGCCGTCCACGCGGTGCTGGTAGTACAGGTCGATGTGGTCCACGCCCAGCCGCTGCAGGCTGGCCTCGCAGGCGGCGATCACGTACTCGGGGCGGCCATCGACGCTGCGCGCGGCGGTGTCGCTCGGCTCCAGCCTGATCCCGAACTTGGTGGCGAGGAACACCTGGTCGCGGCGGCCGGCGATCGCCTTGCCGACCAGCACCTCGTTGGTGTGCGGGCCGTACATGTCGGCGGTGTCGAGCAGGGTGACGCCGCGTTCCAGCGCGCGGTGGATGACCGCGATCGCGTCGGCATCGCTGCCGCGGCCGCCATAGAAGGCGCTCATGCCCATGCAGCCCAGGCCGAGCGCGGAAACGGTGGGGCCATCACGGCCAAGGGTGCGGGTCTGCATGAAGTACTCCGGGGAAGGGAAGGAACAGGACCAGCATCCTCCTGCGGACTATGTGGATAAACTGGCCGCTCCTGCATCGTCTTTGAAGCAAGCCTTCACAATGAGCGCTCAGCATCCCCTGCCCGCCGTGGTTGCCTTCGCCCGCGTCGCGCACCATGCCAGCTTCACCCGGGCCGCCGACGAGCTGGGCGTATCGCCCTCGGCGCTCTCGCAGACGGTGCGTGCGCTGGAGGCCCACCTTGGCGTGCGGCTGCTGCACCGGACCACGCGCCGGGTCGGCCTGACCGAGCAGGGCGCACGCTTCCTGGCGCAGGTACGCGAGGGCCTGGCCCGGATCGACGCCGCGTTCGACGACCTGGACCAGGTGCGCGATGTCCCCGCCGGCAAGCTGCGCATCAACGTGCCGCGGATCGCTGCCGAACTGCTGGTGCTGCCGCACCTGCCCGGCTTCCTGGCGCGTTATCCACAGATCGAGGTGGAGCTGTTCGTGGAAACCGCGCTGACCGATCTGGTCGCCGGCGGCTTCGACGCGGGGATCCGCTTGGGCGAAAGCCTGGCCCGCGGCATGATCGCGGTGCCGATCGGGCCGCTGGAACGCCAGGTGGTGGTGGCCACGCCGGACTATCTGGCCATGCACGGCGTGCCCGCGACCCCGGCCGACCTGGTCGCGCACGAGTGCATCGTGCACCGGCTCAGCACCGGCCGGCGGATGGCGTGGGAGTTCACCGGCGAGGGTCGCGATTTCGAGGTCGAGGTGGCGGGCCGGCTGGTGTTCAACGACGCCGGGCTGATCCATGCCGCCGTCACCCGGGGCATTGGCCTGGCCCAGGGGTTCGAGGCGCTGTACGCCGGCGACGTGGCGGCCGGCCGGCTGCAGTGCGTGCTGCAGGACTGGCAGCAGCCGTTCGCCGGTTTCCACCTTTACTACCCGGCACGTGAGCAGATGGCGCCCAAGCTGCGGGTGTTCATCGACCACCTGCGTGAGGCGATGCGGCGCTGACGCGCGCGGCTCGGCCGGTGCCGGGCAGCAGGGCGCGTGCCCAGTCTGCCTGCGGTGGATGGCCCTGTGGATAGATCACCTGCGCATCCCCGGGGAAGCGCTTGCAGCACAACACGCCGTCGGCATCGAACAGACGCCAGCCCTGCGCCGCCGCTTCGGCCTCGGCGATGCGATGGCGCAGCCCAAGCACCAGGCTGGCGTGGCAGTCGAACAGGCACGTACGCAGATCGATCCGGTCCAGCGGCTGAAGCCCCGCGACGATGCGGGTCACGGCGGGATGGGCCAGATCGATGCGCCGGGTGTGCATGCCGAGCAGGCGCTCGTCATGACCGCTCAGGTGCTGCACGAAGTAGACAGGTGGCGGCATGGGGTCCCCGCAGTGTTGCGCACGCGCCGGTGGCGACGTTGGACGATGGCGCCGATTGGACACCTCGCCGGTACGCAGGGGAATCTCAATGTTTGAATGAAAACCGAGCGTCGCGATGATGCTGCCTATCCGCAGCCGAACACGACGCGCGCTGTCATCGTGCACCCTGCCGGCCTGCAAGGGTTCAGCCGCTCACGCCCAGCCGCACACCGAACCCGACCAGGAACACCCCTGCGACCCGCCTCAGCCAAAGCCCGACACGCGGGTGCTGCAGAATCCGACGGCGCAGCAGGTTGCCCACCCCGATCAGCACCGAGCAGTAGGCCAGCCCCATGACGAAGATGATCAGCGCCATGGTCGCAAACGTCACCACACCCTGGTGCCGTGCCGGATCGATGAACAACGGCAGGAAGGCCATGTAGAAGATGATCGCCTTCGGGTTGAGCAGGTTGATCAGCACCGCCTGGCGGAAGTAGTGGCCCGGCGTGAGGCGGATGCCACCTTCCTCGCCCTGGGCGCGCGGTGCGCGCAGCAGGCCGATGCCGATCCACACCAGGTACGCCGCGCCGAGGTACTGCACCGCGTGGAACACCAGCGGGTTGGCCTTGAGCAGCGCCGCCACACCGGCTACCGCCAGCCACATCAGGATCTGGTCGCCCAGCAGCAGGCCGAACAGCGCCGTGTAACCGCCGCGTACCCCGCCGCGCCCGGTGGCGGTGAGCAGGGTAAAGGTGCCTGGGCCCGGCAGTGCAAGGAACACCAGTACGGCAGCAACAAAGGTCCACAGATCCTGGATGCCCATCCACGGCATGGCGGCGACTCGACTACGGGGGAGGGGCATTGTCCGGCAGCCGCGCGCCGGGCGATAGCGTCAGCGCGCGCCGGCCGGCAACCCGGCGAGCAGCGGCTGCAGCCGTTGCGCGAACATCGCATGCAGCTGCCGGATGGCGGGCGAGAACTGCTTGCGGTGCGGGCACACCAGGTTCAACGGAAGACTGTCGCCGGCCCCGTCCAGCAGCACCTGCAGGCGCCCGGCCTGCACATCGGCGCAGATATCCAGCCACGACTTGAACACGATGCCTTCCCCCGCCACTGCCCAGCGCCGGACCACGTCGGCATCGTCGCAGACCATGTTGCCGCGCACCGGGATCACCGTGCGCCGACCATCGGCCTCGAAGCTCCAGCGGTCATAGGCACGCCCAGCGAGTTGATAGAGCAGGCAGTGGTGCTCCTTCAGCGCTTCCAGGTTGTCCGGCGTACCGTGTAGGGCCAGGTAGTCCGGTGATGCGGCCAGCACCCGGCGATTGCCGGGCAGCAGGGGCAGGGCGACATAGCTGGCGTTGTCGAAGCGGCCCAGGCGGAAGGCGATGTCGACCGGATCGCGGAACACATCGGCCACCTGGTCGGACAACTGCAGGCGCAGCTGCAGCTTCGGGTGCGCGGCGCGGAACTCGGTCAGCCATGGCAGCAGCAGGTTGCGGCCCAGATCCGAGGGTGCGGCCACCTGCAGCGTGCCGCGCAGTTCGGCATCCTCGCCACGCACCCGGGCCTCGCCCTCGCGCAGCGCGGCCAGCACCTCCTGCGCATAGGGCAGGTACAGCGCGCCCTCGGCGGTCAGGCGCAGGCTGCGGGTGGAGCGCACGAACAGGCGCAGGTCCAGCTCGCGTTCCAGCCGCGCCACCGCCGCAGCAACCTGGCCGGGCAGCAGATCCGCCTCGCGTGCGGCGTTGGAAAAGCTGCCCAGCGCGGCGGTGCGGACGAACAGGGCGAGGTCGTCGAACCGGATCATTTTCATTCCTGCAGTGAAAGTGCTGCCCGATTTTGCGCCTTTCTCCACCCCGCCGTGAAGCGCACGCTGTCCGCCTTCCCCACTGGATCTCCCCCGATGAAAGCCGTCGCCTATACCCAGCATGGCCTGCCGATCAGCGACCCCGCCGCGCTGGTGGACATCACCCTGCCGATCCCCACCCCCGGCCCGCGCGATCTGCGGGTCGAGGTCCGCGCGATCTCGGTGAACCCGGTCGATACCAAGGTCCGCACCGGCGTGGCGGTCACCGAGCCGCGCGTACTGGGCTTCGACGCGGTCGGCATCGTGGATGCGGTGGGCGACGCGGTGACCCTGTTCCAGCCCGGCGACGCGGTCTTCTATGCGGGCGCGATCGGCCGCGCCGGCAGCAATGCCGAGTACCAGCTGGTGGACGAGCGCATCGTCGGCCACAAGCCGGCCAGCCTGGATGACGCCGCCGCCGCGGCGTTGCCGCTGACCGCGATCACGGCCTGGGAGCTGCTGTTCGATCGCCTGCGCATCGCGGAAAACGGCGGCGAAGGGCAGACCCTGCTGGTGATCGGTGCCGCCGGTGGCGTCGGCTCGATCCTGGTCCAGTTGGCCCGCCAGCTGACCCGCCTGACCGTGATCGGCACCGCCTCGCGCCCGGATACCCAGGACTGGGTCTACGCGCTGGGCGCGCACCACGTGATCGACCACACCCAGCCGCTGAGCGAAGGCCTGCAGCGCCTGGGCATCGCCGAGGTCAGCCACGTGGCCAGCCTGACCCATACCGACCAGCACTACGACCAGATCGTCGCGGTGCTCGCGCCGCAGGGCCAGCTGGCGCTGATCGACGATCCCGGCCAGCTCGATGTGATGGCGCTCAAGCGCAAGAGCCTGTCCCTGCACTGGGAATCGATGTTCACCCGCTCCAGCTTCAACACCCCCGATGTGCAGCGCCAGCACGAGCTGCTCGAGCGCGTCGCCGCGCTGATCGACGCGGGCGTGCTGCGCACCACGCTGGGCGAACACTACGGCCGCATCAACGCCGCCAACCTGCGTCAGGCGCACGCCCTGATCGAGAGCCACCGCGCGCGCGGCAAGCTCGTGCTCGAAGGGTTCTGACGCAGCCAATGAGACCGCCGCGGCCTACACTTGGCGCATGCAAACCGAATTCCTCATTCTCGGCGGCCTGGTGTGTGCCGTCCTCGTGCTGCAGCTGCTCGCGCTGCTGCGGCGTTCCGGCAACGGCGGCCTCGAACAGACCCTGCGCGAGGAAGCGCGGGTCGGCCGCAGCGAACTGCGTGAGCAGCTCGAAGGCCTGGGCCGCCAGCAGGATGCCCGGCTGGAGAGTTTCGCGCGCGCGCTGACCGATCTCTCCACCCGCACCGACCAGCGCCTGGACCTGCTGCGCGATGCGCTCGGTGAAGACGCGCGCAAGGCACGCGAGGAAAGCACGCTCAGCCAGCAGCGCACCGGCGACCTGCTGGCACTGCGCATGCAGGAAGTGCGTGCGCAGCTGGAAGCATTCGGGCAACAGCAGCAGGCGCGCATTGAAGCGTTCGGCCAGCAGCTGGTGGACCTGACCACGCGCACCGACAGCCACATGGCCGCGCTGCGCCAGGCCCTGGCCGAAGACGCGCGCCTGGGCCGCGAGGAAACCGGGCAGTCGCAGCAGCGCCTGGGTGAATCGCTGGGCCTGCGCCTGCAGGAAATGACCCAGCGCAACGAGCAGCGTATCGGCGAGATGCGCGCCACGCTCGAGCAGCAGCTCAAGAGCCTGCAGAGCGACAACGCCGAGAAGCTCGACCAGATGCGCGTGACCGTGGACGAGAAGCTGCAGACCACCCTGGAAACCCGCCTGGGTGCTTCGTTCCAGCTGGTCTCCGAGCGGCTGGAGCAGGTCCAGCGCGGGCTTGGCGAGATGCAGCAGCTGGCCACCGGCGTGGGCGACCTCAAGCGCGTGCTGACCAACGTCAAGAACCGCGGCAGCTGGGGCGAAGTGCAGCTGGACAACATCCTCGAGCAGACGCTCACCCAGGAGCAGTACGCGCGCGGCGTCAAAGTGCGCCCGGACAGCAACGAGATCGTCGATATCGCCGTGCGCCTGCCGGGCCGCGGCCATGAAGACACCCCGGTGTGGTTGCCGATCGATTCCAAGTTCCCGCGCGAGGATTACGAGCGCCTGCTCGATGCGCAGGAGCAGGGCGACGTCGAGGGCGTGCGCGTGCAGGGCGCGCAGCTCGAGCGCGCGATCCGCATCCAGGCCAAATCGATCTGCGACAAGTACATCGCCCCGCCACACACCACCGATTTCGCGGTGATGTTCCTGCCCACTGAAAGCCTGTACGCCGAAGTGATCCGCCGCCCCGGCCTGATCGACCTGCTGCAGCGCGACCACCGTGTGGTGGTGGCAGGCCCGACCACCGTGACCGCGCTGCTCAACAGCCTGCAGATGGGCTTCCGCACGCTGGCCATCGAACAGCGCTCCAGTGAAGTGTGGGGCCTGCTCGGTGCGGTAAAGAGCGAGTTCGGCAAGTTCGCCGGCATCCTGGAAAAGGCCGAGAAGCAGATCACCACCGTCGGCCGCAGCCTCGGCGAAGCCAGCCGCAAGACGCGCACCATCGAGCGCCGCCTGCGCAGCGTGGAAACGCTGGGCAGTGAACAGACCCAGGACCTGCTCGGCGACATGAGCGGCGAGGACGAGGACGTGGCCGGCGACGAAGCCAGCCCGCCGCAGGACTAAGCGCCGACGCCCTGCATGCACGCGATCGCGCATGCTGCGGGGCACGTCTTTTCCCTGCTTTCTCCCATCCTTCAAGGAACCGTCCATGCGCCTGCCCCTGATGCTGTCTCTCCTGTTCGCCCTGGCCGGGTGCAGCAGTACCCCACCTGCAGACACCACCGCAGCGACACCGACAACGCCCAGCGCCGCCGAATGCACCGCCGCCGGTGGCAGCCTGCAG
>DMZT01000438.1:0-723 GCA_003484865.1 Stenotrophomonas sp. | reverse complement strand
CCGCCGGTGGCAGCCTGCAGCCGCTGGGCCGCCTGCAGCGCGTGCAGTGCGTGGTGCCCTACGCCGATGCCGGCAAGGTCTGCAGCGCCAAGGCCGACTGCAGTGGCCAGTGCCTGGCCACCAGTGATGTCGCGCCGGGAACGGCCGCGCGCGGCGTCTGCCAGCGCGATGTCAGCCAGAACTTCGGCTGCCGCCAGCGCATCGATGGCGGTGTGGCGATGGGCACGATCTGCGTCGATTGACGCCCCCCGGGCACAGCTATGCTGTGCCTCCCCTGATCCAACGCAAGGAATCTGCAGTGAGCCAGACCGTCTACGACATCCCCGTGACCACCATCGAAGGTCAGCCGACCTCGCTGGCCGACTACCGCGGCAAGGTGCTGCTGGTCGTCAACGTCGCCTCCAAGTGTGGCCTGACCCCGCAGTACGAAGGCCTGCAGACGCTGTACGCCGACAAGCAGGCCGCCGGCCTGGAAGTGCTGGGGTTCCCGGCCAACAACTTCCTGGCCCAGGAGCCGGGCACCGAAGCGGACATCCAGCAGTTCTGCCAGCTGGAATACAACGTCAGCTTCCCGATGTTCGCCAAGATCAGCGTGGCCGGTGAGGACACCCATCCGCTGTACCAGCAGCTGACCGCCGCGCAGCCGGCCGCCACCGGCGAAGGCCCGATGCGCGAGAAGCTGCAGGGCGCCGTGGCCAAGTATCCGGAGCTGGTGGTCAACGC